>CAIOSS010000224.1 GCA_903860995.1 uncultured delta proteobacterium
ACGGCGGCGACTTCCCGACGCTCTTCCCCAGCCAGGTCGTCACCCCCGCCGAACCGCCGTCACCCCGATTGAGCGAAACACTCACCCATCGCGCGCGAGCGGCACAGGCATTCCCGTACAAGACATGGAAGCCTCGGAAAATGACCTCCCCATTGAATATCCGGCCCTGGCGTCGCGTAGTGATGCGCCGGGACCGCCCGCGGCGATCACGAAGCAGTCGCATGCTCGGATGCGGCCGGGATCGTCTGGGGCTGTGAAGGGAGACGCTGGAGATGCCACGGAAGAAGCGAAAGTCCGTCGTTGTCAAGGCTGGATCGATGGAGCCGGGTGCGCGCGATCTCGCCCGACTCGACGCCATTCGGAAGGGCGCGCTGAAAGAGATGATCGAATGTTTTGATCAGTGTTCGTCGCCTGCTGAATTCAACTCTGGCGTCTGGGAGTGGACCGCCCATGACCTGTTCGATGAGCCGCCGGTGCCTTTCCGGGCTCTGTCGAAGATGGTGCCGGATCACGACTTTGAAGATCTCTTCAGCCATACCGATTACGACGTGGATCAGATCGGAGAAAAGCATTACAGAGACGGCACCACCACTTCCGGGTGCCGTGCGCTGCGCGCGATGTACAGTTCGGGCGGGCACTACTCGGGTCACACGGACGGATCGCTCTCCGTGTATCCCTCCGCCAGGGCGTGGGATCGCGAGGCGAAGGTGCTCATGACGGAGCAGAAGAAGGCTGATGAGGCCGAGGCCGAGGAGCAGCGCGCGGCGGACGAGGAACGATGGCGGGAAGAGAACCTCCTCATGCAGGAACGGATGGCCGAGTGGATTAGCGCGCACCAGGCCATGATCGACCGCATCCGTACCGCGGCGACCGCCGTCAGCAGGGATCTGGCTTCGATTGCGAGACACTCGACGTACCGACCGTCGGAGCGGCGGGGGTGGACGCGGGGCGGCTATTCCGTTGAACTGCCGACGCAGGAACAGGTGCGCGCGGCGGTCTGGGCGCGTCTGCACGATCCGGAGTCGATGACCTGTGAACTGGATTGGAATCGCTACGAAGTCGCCGGGCGAGGACTGAAGACCATCGGAAAGATCGATCTCGCGGGCTTCGCGGTGGAGGGCGAGCCTGATGTGCCGATCCTGTTGATGGACATCACCCGGGCCTGGACCCTTGATCACAGATACCGAAGCCTGGTCGAGCAGCGGGCGGAGTTCACTGCTGATCTGCGGCGACTGCGGGCGCCGCTCCCGGACGTCTTCGACCGTCCACAGTCTCCGCATCTGGTCGGGGTTCTGGTCTTCGGCTTCGCGAGCCGGTTCGAGGACCTCGGCGACAAGATCACGGATCTTTACCCGTCGCTCGGAGACCGCCGGCTGAATCGGATCGAACTGCTCCGGGACCGCAGGCCGGCCTGGCGAGTGCCGATCGAGACCGTCGACGGCGACGTCATGGGCGAGGTGTTCATGCAGGTCGACCTGCTGGTTCTGAACCGTGGGTGGTAGGCAAGCGATCCATCGGCCAACGGAGCGGCGAAAGTCGGTCAGGTTCCGGAACCCATCGACGGCACGACCGGCGCCTTCCGCAGTCCTGGTTGCCAAGGACGACCGCGCCGCCAGGCCGTGAAGGCCGGTGGTCACCCTGATTCGTGGACCCCCCTCCCCGTCACCTCGTTCGCAATGCGGAAAACAGCTGACTTGACCGGCGCGAAGAAGCCCTGGGTCTCGAGGGCTTCTTCGCCGGTGGCAGGTCTGGCTCCGACGCAGCGGAGTCGTATGGCCTCAGGCCGCTACGTCGTTGAATCGCCGGAGGGCGGACGCCACGCCCAGACGAGCGATCAGCGCCGGTGGCATCTTTGCACTTTGTAAAGTCATTCTTCATCAACTCCCAGCCGTGCTCGACGCGCCCAACGACCTCGCGAACCCTCGCCGGAACGCCTCCAGCTTCACCGAGACCCCGTCTTCTCGCGCCCGTCAGCTCATCGGACTCAACGCCTGCATTCGTCCGTGGGCCGCCGTCGAGTCGTGCCCGACCCTCGCCAGGAACCTCTCCACCACCGTCCGATGCGGCGGCCCCGCGATCGCCCCCAACGCCCTCCCCAGCACGAACGCCGGTACGTCGGCGTACCAGTCGATGTTCTCCAGCACGTCGCTGGAGAGGCGGCGCTCGTCGTCGATCGCGCGCCACCCCTCCGTCAAGTGGGCCAGTTCGGCGAGGTCGTGCTCGCGGTGACCCCTGCATGAACCCGAGCCAGAGAAGCGTACGTTCGGGCGGTCACAGGGCCACAGTCGACGGCACGACCACGCCGGGCGGCAGGACGATGCGGGCGAGGTCGGCGCAGGAGAAGAGGCCCCGGCGCAGTCCGCGGTCGATCGCCTGTTGAATCCACTCCGGGGTGACATGCGCGTCGACGCAATCGCGCACCGTGCGAAGTGGAGAGGTCACTGGCACGGCGTGCCAGACCACGTCGCTGGGAGGAATGTCCGCGTAGGCAATGGCCACGCTCGACGGGACCTGGAGACGGCGTCGCGCGTCCGCCCTCGGCAGCGACAGGTGAACCCGGCCTGGGAGGGCGTCGGCCAGATCGTGAACCTGGAGCGCGCTCTCGTGACTGATCACGCCCCGCCGTCGTGACCAGAGCCAGGGGACCACGAAGTCGGCCTCGTCCGTCGCAGGGAAGCGAACCAGACGGAAGATCCCGCGGCCCGCACGCTCAAGGCTGCCGTTGCGGAGGTGGTGCTGGAGAAGCTGGAGGGAGTAGCCGGCCTCCTTCGCCTGCGCGGCCGTGAAGTACCCCGCCTGCCCTACGGCGATGCCGAAGAGCTGGTCGAGGCTGGGCTTTCGGTCGTGGGGGGCCGCGAATAGCATCGCGCAGAAACATAAAGCCTTCAACGCTCGCGAGATTTGACCCACCCCTGCTCGCGAGAAATGGTCCACCCCTCGGCCGCGTCGGCGGCGCCGGCGTGACCCACCGGGTCCGCGGCGTCGCCCAGCTGCGGCGCGTCCCACCCTAATCACCTCGCCCC
>CAIOSS010000225.1 GCA_903860995.1 uncultured delta proteobacterium
CTGTCGTGCCGCCCGCTGCGCGAGGCTGGGGCGAGGCGCCCGCGGCCGATGGAGTTCTGGCCCGCCGACGCGCTCGAGCTGAGCGAGCGGCTGCTGCTCGCGGGGAGGGCCGCGCTTCCGTGACGGAGACGCTCGGGGCCTTCGCGGCCTTCCGGGTGGTGGCGTTCCGGCGCTACCAGCTCGCCCGGCTGGCGTCGGTGCTGAGCACGCAGATGGCGAGCGTGGCCATCGGCTGGCAGGTGTACGCGACGACCCACCGCGCGCGCGACCTCGGGTACATCGGGCTCGCGCAGTTCCTGCCCGCGATGGGCCTCGCGCTGGTGAGCGGCGCCGTGGCCGACCGCTTCGACCGGCGGCGGGTGGTCGTCGCGTGCCACGCCCTCGTCGCCCTCGGGTGGGCGACGCTCTTCCTGCTCACCCGCCAGGGCATCGGCTCGGTGGGGCCCATCTACGCGGTGCTGGTGCTCCTCGGGGTCGCCCGCGCCTTCGCGGGACCGGCGTCGCAAGCCCTGGTGCCCAACCTCGTGCCCGACGAGCTGCTCGGCAGCGCCATCTCGTGGGGGTCGACGGTCTGGCAGGCGGCGACCATCGTGGGGCCCTCGCTCGGCGGGCTGCTCTACGGCGTGGGAGGTCCCGCGGGGGTGTACGTCGTCGCGACGGCGGGCTCGGCCACCGCGGCGTTGCTGGTCGCGGGCGTGCGGGCGCTGCCCTCGTCGCGCCCGGCGCCGTCCCGCGCCCGCTCGTGGGACGAGGTGCTCGCCGGGGTGCGCTACGTCTGGAACAACCGCCTCGTCCTGGGGCTCATCTCCCTCGACCTCTTCGCGGTGCTGCTGGGCGGCGCGGTGGCCCTCATGCCGATGTTCGCGCACGACATCCTGCACGCCCGCGGGGCCTGGTCGCTGGGCCTCCTGCGCAGCGCGCCCGCGCTCGGGGCCACGGCCATGGCCGTGTGGCTCGCCTATCGCCCGCTGCGCCGCCGGGCGGGGCCCTGGATGCTGCTGAGCGTGGCGGTCTTCGGGGCATCCACGGTGGCCTTCGGGCTCTCGCGCGAGCTGTGGTTCTCCATCGCGATGCTGGTGGTCCTCGGCGCGTCGGACATGATCAGCGTGGTGGTGCGCCAGCACGCCGTGCAGCTCGCGACGCCGGACGCGATGCGGGGGAGGGTGGGCGCCGTGAACCAGGTCTTCGTGGGCGCCTCCAACGAGCTCGGGGAGTTCGAGTCGGGACTGGTGGCCGAGGCCCTCGGGCCGGTGCGCGCCGTGGTGCTGGGCGGCGTCGGGACGCTGGCCGTGGTGGCCCTGTGGGCGTGGTGGTTCCCCTCGCTGCGCGCCCTCGATCGGATGGAGCGGGCGAAGGAGTGAGAGGCCCTCAGCGCTGCGCGGCCTGGGCCTGGTCGAGCCGCAGGGTGAGCTGGCGCTCGAGGGCCGCGAGCGCGTCGCGGTAGGGCCCGGTGCGGTGGCTCACCATCGCGGTGATCATCCGCACCTCGAAGAGGGCGTCCTCGGTGCGCGACTGCTCCAGCGCGCGCTCGAGGCGGAAGCGGTGCGCGCGGTACTCGTCCTCGAGGCGGCCCTTGAGCGCGGCGGCGCGCCGGGTGGCCTGCTCGGCGGAGCGCGGGTCGCCGGCCAGCGTGTAGCAGCTCGCGGCCTGGGTGTAATAGACCACCGACTCGACGCCGTCCTGCATGCGGAAGGGCATGCGCTCGGCCTTGGAGAGGGCGACCCGGGTGCTCTCCTCCGCGGACTGCCGGGTGAGCGCGCTGTCCGTCGCGGGGCACGCGCGCACGAGCGGGTCGTCGAAGAGCGCCGGCGCGGTGGTGCCGATGCGCGACGGCGGCGCGGCGTTGTTGGGGCTGAACGACGAGTAGAGCGCGAAGGGGATGATGATCGCCGCGGCGACGAGCAGCACCGGCGAGACCTTCTCTTCCTTCTTCGCCCCGTCCCCGGCGGCCTTCTTGTGCACCTTGGTGCCGTCGTTGAGGCCGAGGCGCACGGGCCCGATGGTGAGGGCGCGGCCCCAGCCCACCATGCCGCGCTCGAAGGGCTCGCCGTCGAGCAGCGTCGGGGTCGTGACGCCGCGCGCGACGGCCACCCAGACGCCGTCCGGGCGGGGCGAGAGCAGGAGGTGCTCGGGGTCGATCTCTGGGCGGTCGATCACCACGAGGCAGCGGGGGGCCGTGCCGACGACCACGCGCTCGTCGGTCAGCGGGTACGACTGCACCGAGCCGTCGGGGAGGTACACATCGAGCTGCGGAGTCGCCATCGCCGTCGACCTTTCAGATTCCCTTGCCCGCCGCGATGTTCACCGCGAAGGGCCCGAGGATGATCATCATGATGGTGCAGAAGATGAGCATGAGCGGGCCCATCATCAGGACGCCCGCGCGCGCGGCGCTCTCCTCCGCCGCGATGCTGCGCCGCATGCGGAGCATGGTCGCCTGGATCTGGAGCACCTCCGCGAGGGGGTTGCCCTTCTCCTCGGCCTGCACCACCGCCGAGACGAAGTCGCGCACCGACTCGGTGGGCGCGCGCTCGGCGAAGGAGAGCAGCGCCTGCTTGCGGGTGCGCCCGAGCTCGAGCTCCTGGAGGATGCGGGTGAGCTCCTCGTAGAGGGCGTCGCCCTTGTCGGCGGTCTTCTCCGTCACCTGCCGCAGGGCGCCCGGGAAGTCGAGGCCGGCGCTCATGGTGAGGGCGACGAGGTCGATGGCGTGGGGGAGTCCCCGGTTGACCTGCTTGAAGCGCCGCTCGATCTCGCCGGACACCTGCATGTGCGGGAGGATCGAGCCGAATCCCACGAACATCAGCACCACGATGCCGCCGACGCTCGACAGCTTGTCGATGACCACGCCCGCGGCGAGCATCCCGATGGAGGAGATGACGCAGAGCGCGAGGTACTCGTCGGCGGTGAGGCCGAGGTACTCGCCGGCCTGGCGCAGCTGCGTGTTGATGCGGTCGCGGGTGTCGTCGATGGGCAGCGAGGCGATGCGCCGCGCGAGCCAGCGCATGAGCGGCTCGATGGTGTTGAAGAGCCCCTGCTCGTCGAGGACGGCCTTGCGCTTGAGGCCCTTCTGTCCGACGTCGGGCGGCAGCTCCGCGGGGCTCTTGGCGAACTGGTAGATCACCGTGGCGAGCGCCGCGATGAGCAGCGCGAGGGAGAAGACGCCGAGAAACTCCGTCGAGGGTGTCATTGGGGTCGCGTCCTTCCTTCGCTCAGATGTCCACCGCGAGGATCTTCCGCGCGATGAAGACCGCCGCGACCCAGAAGACCACCGCGATGGTCGAGATGATGTAGCCGATGAAGTTGGTCGAGAGCGGCCTGAGCCACTCCGGGTCCATCCAGTTGAGCAGCGCCACGAGCAGCGGCGGGATCACCCCGAGCACCCAGGCCTGCGCGCGCCCCTCGGCGGTCTTGGAGC
>CAIOSS010000226.1 GCA_903860995.1 uncultured delta proteobacterium
CCGAGCAGGGCCGCGAGGCCGAGCGCGGCGACGGGCGCGACGGCGATGGCCGCGAGCGGGACGAAGCGCATCGCGCGCACGGCGAGCACGGTGGCGCCGAGGGCGGTGAGCGCCGCCCCGGGGTCGAGGCGGGCGCGCGTGGGGCGGTGCGCGAGGGCGACCAGGGCGAGCGCGACGAGGGCCTCGAGGGCGAGGTTGACGGGCGTCGCGAGGGGCATGCGGTACATGGGCTGCCACTCCGTGATGAGCGCCATGAGGGAGGGGTCGACCATGTGGCCGAGGCCCGCGCGCAGGCGGTCGATCGGGTGTACCGCGACGAGGAGCGCGAGGGCGCCGAGGGCGACGGGGCCGAGGGCGCCGCGGAGGTCGAGGGGGGTGCCGTCGCGGCGCGCGACGAGGACGCGGCCGAGGCCGTGGGCGACGAGCGCGGCGAGGCCGAGCGGGGCGCTGGAGTGGAGGTTCTGCCAGAGCGCCAGGAGGGGCGGCACGAGCCACGCGCCGCCGGGGCGGTCGAGGAGGAGCAGCGTCGCGGAGAAGAGCGCGAAGGTGAAGGTCTGCGGGCGGGGCGTGACGCGGAAGACCCCGACGCCCATCACCAGCGGGGTGAGGGCGAGCGCGACCGCGGGCGGGGCGCGGCGCAGCATCCGGGCGACGGTGATCGCGACGCCGAGGCCGCCGAGGAGGGCCGTGAAGAGCACGAGGCCGCGGAGGCCGTCGAGGCGGTGCGCGGCGTAGAGCAGGAGGTCGGCGAGCCAGTCGACGAAGTCCCAGCGGCGGCCCGCGGCGGTGTGGGAGAAGACGTCCGCCGAGGGCACCGTGCGGGTGGCGACGATGTGCCTCCCGGTGTGCAGGTGCCAGAAGGCGTCGGGGTCGAAGACGGGCGTGATGCGGTAGAGGAAGGTCCCGACGCCGCCGAGCAGCAGCGCCGCCCAGGCGAGCGCGCGGTCGGACCCCACGCGGCGGAGAGCCTGGGACAGTGCTGACACGGTGGGAGACGAGACGGGAGGAGTGCCCGCGGCGTCAAGGCGCGTGTACGATCGTCGGGGCCATGGCGACGGTGAGCCGACGGGTGCTGCTCCCTCTCATCGCCATCTCCAGCCCGCTCTCGCTCGCGGTGGAGACCGCCATCCGGACGGCGCTGTTCACCGACGACATGCGCGCGCTGCGGCTGATGGCGCGCGACGCGCTCACCCCCGTCGCGTGGGGCTTCGTGCCGCTGACGGCCGCGGCCGCGGCGCTCGGGGTCTTCGTGCACCGGGCGGCGCTGCGGCGCACGCTGGCGGCCGCGGCGCGTCGGACAGGGAACCCCGACGCGGAGGAGAACGCCCGGCTGACGGCGCTCTACATCGCCACCTCGGTGCCGCAGCTTCCGGCGCTCGCGGCGACCTTCCTGTGCACGGCCGGGGCGCGCCTGCTGCCGGTGATGATCACGCTGTTGATCGCCGCCCTCGGGGTGATGCTCCAGGCCTGGACGGCGCCTACAGAACGCAGCCCGGCGGCGCCGCGGTCGAGCCGTTGACCAGCGCCTGGAGCTGCACCCGCTCGCGCTCCCAGAAGCAGAGCGAGCCCGCGTAGAAGAGGTACCCGTGCTGGTAGAAGGTCGGGTTGCGCCCGCGGGTCAGGAGCCGCTCGGGATCGTTCCAGTGCAGGGCCCGGTGCCGCCGGGCCACCACCACCCGCGCGCCCGCCAGCAGCTCGTCGAGCTGCGCCACCAGCGCCGGCGCCGCGCCCGCCCGGCCCCCCTCACCGAAGCGCGCCGCGGCCTCCCAGGCCACCGCCGCGAAGCGCGCCCGCAGCGCGTCCACCGCCACGCCGTCGCGCACCTCCGCGATCCACGGGTCGCCCAGGTCGGCCCCGCTCGCCGTGACGGCCGCGAGCACCCCCTCGGTGTCGGTCGCGTGCTGTTGGAGCGGCGCCACCACGTCGCGCAGGAAGGCCGCGCTCCCCGCCGCGTCGAGCGCACCCACGCTCGCGAAGGAGGGCCGCGGGGGCTGCGCCACGATGCCGAGGCCCTCGCCGGCGTCGAGCACCGCCTCGCGGCCCGCCAGGTAGGGGCCCAGCGCCCGGGTGATGAGCGCGTCGTGCTGGAGGTCGCCGAGGCGGGTGATCTGCCGCGCCACCGTGCGGCCGCCGTCGCCCCACGGGGAGAAGAAGTCGTCCATCACGTCGCCCCAGCGCGCGGGCAGGCGGAAGCCCATGCGCAGCACCGCGGCGTCGGTCTGCCAGTAGCCCCACTCCCAGCCCGACGAGAACAGGATGTGCTCGGAGAGGTCGGCGAAGCCCCCGGCGCGGGCTGTCGCGCGCAGCCCCGCGAGGTCGTCGTAGCGGGTGCGGACATACACCGGGAGGTATGCCGGGACGCTGTTGTCGAAGGCGATCCAGTAGGCCGACTCGGGGAAGTAGGCCACGCGCTGCCCGGCGCGCAGGCGCTCGAGGATGTAGTCCCGGTGCTCGTCGAAGTCGGCGTGGTGGTACGCGCCGCCCGCGGGCCCGTTGAGCGGGTAGTACATCACCGTGTGCACCCACGGGATGATCGTCGGGTCGGTGAAGCGCACGAGGAAGTAGTAGAGCAGCGACTGGCCCTGGTGCTCGACGCGCTGGCTGGGGGAGTCGCCGACGTGCACCGTGGCGGAGACCTCGGTGCTGGGGGAGAGCTCGGCGACGACGGCGCGGAGGTCGTTGACGCGCGCGATGAAGGTGTCGGGCGTGCTGCCCGAGAACTCCCCGAAGGACAGGTTGATGACGTCCCAGCCGACGTCGTCCATGAGGACGCGCAGCCGGGCGCGCATCTCCGCGCGGGGGTCGGCGACGTTCTCCTGGTCGAGGAGGTCGAAGGCGCGCTGGAGGTTGCTCCGGCCGAAGAGCTGGATGCCGACGCCCATGCGGAGCCCGCGGCGGTGGGCGTACGCGACGATGGCGCGCGCGTGGGGGCGCCACGCCTCGGCGAGGTCGGGCTGCCGCTGGATGTCGTCGAGGGCGACCACCTGGAGGTAGTTGCCGCGGTTCTTCACGAACCAGTCGATGACGGCCTTCGCGTTGGCGAGGGAGCGCTCGCCGGGGGTCCAGAAGTCCAGGGCCTCGATGGGGTGCAGCGTGTGGAGCTGCATCCCCCGCACGCGCTGCTCGGGCGCGAATTGCGGGCCGAAGAGGGCGGGGTCGTCGACGTCGAGCGCGACGCTCCACGGCCGCGCCGGGGCCGTCGGGTGGAAGTACCGGAACCCGAAGCCTTCGAGGAGGTGCGTGAGGCCGTACTGGGCGCCGAGCGCGTCGCCCGCGTGCACCGCCCAGGCGCGCGAACCCGCGGCGACGGAGAGACGTTCGAGGCGGTAGCACTCGCGGCAGTCGAGGTCGTGGAGCACCCGGATGGTCGGCAGCGTGGCCGCGCCCGACGCGACGCCGAGCCGCGGGCGCAGGGTCTCTGCGGCGTAGTCACGGAGCGGCGGCAGCCACCCGGCGGGCGCCTCGACGCGGAACTCCGGCGGCGGTCCGGCGTCGGGGGGAGGCGTGGCGGGGGCGTCGCCGGTGCAGGCCGCCGCGAGGGTGAGCAGGGCGAGCAGGCGCGGTGGGCGCATCGGGCGTGAACATAACGCCACCGCAGGGGCGCTCACCCGATCTCCGCGCGCAGGTCGTCCATGAAGCGCTCGATGACCTCGTTGCGGCGCGCGGCCATCGCCCGCCCGGTGGCGGTGTGCATCCCGTCGCGCAGCTTCAACAGCTTCTTGTAGACGTGGTCGACGCCCCACAGCTTGTCGTCGGGCGCGCGGTGATCGCAGAAGGGGTCGTCGGGGTCGTAGAAGGGTCGCCGCAGCGAAGCGCAGGTGGCGAAGCAGCGCGCGAGGCCGATGGCGCCGATGGCGTCGAGGCGGTCGGCGTCCTGGAGAACCCTCGCCTCCAGGGTGGTGGGCGTCACGCCCAGCGAGAAGGGGTGCACCGCGATGGCGTAGCCCACGGCCTCGACGTGGTGCTCCGCCGCGCCGTGCTCGCGCAGCAGGGCCCGCGCGTGCTCGGCGCAGACCTCCCCCGAACGGTGCGACTCGGGGTGCCCCTTCGGGTGGTTGAAGAGCTCGTGCAGCAGGGCGGCGGTCTCGCACACGGCCCGGTCGGCCCCCTCGGCCGCGGCGATGGTGCGCGCGTTGGCCACCACGCGGCGCACGTGCAGCCAGTCGTGGGCGGGGTCGTCGGTGCACCGCGCGCGGGCGGTCTCTTCCAGCAGGGGAGCGAGGGCGGTGAGGTCCATCGGTGGGACCGAAACCATACGACAGGGCCTACGCCCGGCGACGCGGGATCGGGACCCGGTCGAGGTCGCGCAGCGCCACGGTCTCGGGGAACACCGCCCGGGCCTCCTCGAGGTGCGCCTCGACGCTGGTGTAGCGCTGCGAGAAGTGGGTGATCGCGAGGCGGCGGGCGCCCGCCGCGAGGGCCGTGCGCGCGGCGTCGACGGAGCTGGAGTGGCCGTAGGCCGTGGCGAGCTCCTGGTCGGCGGCGGAGAAGGTCGCCTCCATCACCAGCAGGTCGGCTCCGCGCGCGAGGGCGATCGCCCCGGGGCACGGGGCCGTGTCCATCACGAACGCGAACACCCCGCCGGGGCGGGGCACGCTCACCTCGTCGAGGGACACCACCCGACCGCCCACGGAGAGCGAGCCCTCGCTCTGGAGGGCCTTGATGGCCGGGCCCACCACGCCGTGCGCGGCGAGGCGCTCGGGGAGGAAGGTGCGCGAGGCCCGCTCCTCGATGCGGTAGCCCACCGTAGGGACGGGGTGGTCGAGGACGTGCGCGAACACCCGGTAGTCGGCGGCCTCGGCGATGAGGGTGAGGGCCCCGGGGGGAATGTCGACCGGGGCCGGGATGATGGTCGCGGCGTGGTGGTAGATCGACGCGTCCTGGAGGCGGTCGAAGTACACCTGCCCCGACGCGGGGTAGTGGACCGTCACGGGGTGGGCGCAGCGGTCGAGCGAGAGGCGCTGGAGGATGCCCGCGAGGCCGAGGCAGTGGTCGCCGTGGAAGTGCGTGACGAAGATGCGGTGCAGTGCGCTGGCGGGGAGCTCGCCGAAGGCCATCTGCCGCTGGGTCCCCTCGCCCGGGTCGAAGAGGAAGCCCTCGTCGTCCCAGCGCAGGAAATAGCCGTTGTGGTTGCGCCGCCGGGTGGGGACCTGGGACGCCGTGCCGAGGGCGAGGAGTTCGCGGGTGCTCATGATGGGTCTGCGCTGCCGACGGTCATCATGGCAGGGTTGTAGG
>CAIOSS010000227.1 GCA_903860995.1 uncultured delta proteobacterium
CCTCGTCGAGCACCGCGCGGGTGAGCGCCTGCGCCTGGGACAACACCTCGGGTCGTAGGCCGGTCGGGACAGCGTCGTTCATCGTGGGCTCGTTGGTCCTCGTGGCGGGGCGCCGCAGGATCGCACCATCTCCCGCGGGCCGCGACCGCTTTCCCGGCTCGTCACCGCGGCGGCGACTCGATGCCCCGCAGCACGCCCGCGACCCGCCGCCACACCGCCACGAAGGCCTTCGGCGACACCTTCGCGCGCTCGCCGTCTTCCACCCCGCGGGCCACCACGTCGAGCTCCGTGAGCACCGCGCGCACGTCGTCGCGCTGCGCGCTGCCCAGCCGGGTCGAGAGCCGGTCGAGCACCGCGCGCATGTCCGTCGGGGGCTTGAGCCCCACCGCGCGGAGCAGCGCGCCCTCGAGCAGCGTGCGCGCCACCAGGGCGGGCAGCAGGAGGTTGGCCCCCCTGGCCGAGAAGATGGCGACGCGCTCGGTCACCCCCGCAGTAGCGCCCACCGGACCTCGCGGCCCGGAGCGCTCGCTCGGCCGGCGTCCCCAGGCGAGGGCGGCCACGATGCAGGTGACCGCGAGCGTGAGCAGCGCCGCGAAGGGGCGCAGCACCGAGGTCGAGCCGAGCGCGTCGGAGAGCGAGCGGAAGGCCGTGTTGAGGGTGTTGACGGCCTCGCGGCGGCGGGTTCGCGCGCGGGTTCGCCCCTGCCACTGCCCTCGCACGCGCACGTCTCCGTAGACCATGGTCACGCGCCCGCCCGGCCGCGCCGCGAGGAAGGCCAGGAGGTTGTGCGCGAACTGCCGGTTGCCCGGGAAGCGCATCATCGTGTTGATCAGCACGCTCGGGTCGCCCGCCACCACCAGCTTGCCAGCGCGGATCTGCCCCACCAGCAGCAGCCCCTGCCCCCGCCCGGCGAAGTCGAAGACCGGGCGCAGCCGCGGGTGCGCGAGCGCCATCGGGAGGTTGGTCACGAGCGCGTCGACGCCGACCGTGAGGGGGTGGGCCATGCGGGGTCGGGCCACCAGCAGCTCCGGCAGCTCGGGGGCGCGCGGGACGCCCTCCAGCACCGGCTCGCTGCGAAATTGGAACCACCGCCAGAACTCCTCCGAGGCGCCGAAATCGTCGAGCCAGGCGACCCTCCCGCCGTCGTCGAGGAAGGCCGACACGTCCGCGAGCCCGAGGCTGTTGCGGGGGTGCAGCACCAGGAGGGCCCCGCCCCGCGGGAGCTGCCCCCAGTCGAGGGTGGTCGTGGGCCGCAGCTCGACCTCGGCCTCGGCGGCGATGCGGACGAGCTCGGAGGTGCCGCTCCAGGTGCGCGACTGGGGATCGTAGTCGGGGATGGCCCAGGCCAGCGTAGGCGTGAACCCCAGGGCCAGGGCGGTCATCCAAGGGAGGTGTTTCAGGTTGGACCGCGGGGCGCTGCGCACGATGGACCGCTCTCTTGATCAGGCTAGCTTGATTGCTATAGTCCTTGCTGAGATCTTGCAGACAGCAGAACGTTCCCTGAATTGTCTCCGAGCCGGTGCGTGCCACAGCGCACCCGGGAGGTGCCTCTGATGCTGCCTCCGTTCATCATCGAAGAGATCCGACGCCGCGAAAACCAGCAGCGGCATCGGTATGAGCAGCCACAGCTCGAACTGCCGATCCCTGTGGTCACGCCCAACTACAACCCACCCTCGCG
>CAIOSS010000228.1 GCA_903860995.1 uncultured delta proteobacterium
GATATCGAGAATTGATCTCGGATAAGTGCGAGTCAGTGGCACGGATCGCCATGGTTTACCCACCCGGATTGACACTCGGCCGCAGCAGGCCCGGCGCCGTTGGGTGCCGCTCGGAGGCACAAGGCAGGAACGCTGCACCACCCGCACCCGACGGCCTGCGAGCACTCGCCGCAGTCGGTGTAATTCCCGCACGGATCATGATTCGTTGACGTGGGGTCGTTGTTGTCGAGTACCTGTTTAGCTCAATGAGGCGCGCGTCCCGGTGCGCGACCGCGCGCTCGCCGGCGGGTCGCTCACGAAGCCCTTGTTTCTCCGGCGCGCCGAGAGCTCTACTCGCGGCGTGACCGACGCCGAGCGCATCGCCGAGTTGGAGGAGCAGCTTCGCCAGCGCGATGTGCGGATCGCGGAGCTGGAGCGCACGGTCGACGAGCTGCGCAAGGTGATCGACGCGTGGAAGCGCGGCCATCGCGTCCGTCCCGGCGGCAAGATCGCGCAGAAGCCCCGCGACAAGCGGCGTGCGACGGGTCGCGGCCCCGGTCGGCCCGAGGGCCACGAGGGGACCAGTCGTCCGGCGCCGACGTCCGCCGACCGCGACGTCCCGGTGCCTTTGCCGGAGACCTGCGCGTGCGGTGGCATCATCGACCCCACCGGGGAGGAGCCCGGCGCGCACTTCGTCGAGGAGCTCATCCCGGCGCGCACGGAGGTCATCCGGCTCCGCCGGTGCCGTGGTCGCTGCCGCGACTGCAAGGCCCCCGTCCTGGCGCCGCTGCCGGGCGGGCTGGGCCCGAGCCCGAAGCTCGGCGTGCGCGCCCAGGCCGAGATCGTCCAGAGCAAGACCGAGCTCGGGCTGACCCTCGGCCAGACGAAGAAGCTGCTCGAGCGCCAGGGATTGACCGTCTCGCGCGGGGGGATCCAACAGATCCTGCACCGCAGTGCGGAGGTGCTCGCGGCGGGTCACGCGGCGCTCAAGGCCGCGATCCCGACGGCGGCGGTCGCGTGGGCCGATGAGAGCACGCACAAGGTCGACGGCGCGTCGGGCTACCTGTGGCTGGTGATGACCCCGAAGGTGGTGCTCTACGAGGCCGATCGCTCGCGCGGTCAGGAGGTCGCGCAGCGGCTGTTCAAGGGCTTCACGGGCACGCTGCACTCGGACTTCTACTCGGTCTACTGGACGCTCGCGGGAGTCGCTCACGCGCCCTGCTGGGCCCACCTCTGCCGCACCGCGCGGCAGATCGCGGAGCGCCAGTCCGAGTCGGAAGAGGCCACCACGTTTCACGATCGGCTCTCGGGGCTCTACGGCCGCAGCGCCGCGGCGCAGGAGCGGCCTGCGACGGCGGAGCGCAACGCGCGAGCGATCAAGGGTGACCTGAAGACGCTGGCGACGGACGTGGACCTCGCCGAGAACGCGGACGTCGCACGGCTCCAGCGGCGGATCGTGCGGCACCTGCCCGAGTTGGTGACGTTCATCACGAACCCCGATCTGGAAGGCACGAACAACCGGTCGGAACGGGAGTTTCGCCCCCACGCCATCGGTCGTCATCGCTCGGGGGGCGCCCGGTCCGACGCGGGGGCGCAGACCTACGCGATCAACCTCTCGGTCGTGCGAACGGTTCACCTTCACGGCGGCGACTTCATCGACACCTTCAAACGGGCGCGCATCGCCTTCCACCAGGGCGGTGACTTCCCGATGATCTTCCCCGGCCAGCCCGCGACGCCCGCCAAGTCGGCGCCGCTTCATTGAGCTAAGGAGGCGCGGGAAAACTACCCGCACGAACTGTCCTCCCCCAAACTGATGTAGAGCTCCGTGCATGTCCACGGACCACGATGCGTCGATCGAAGAGAAGTTCCGAGTGCTCTCGGAGGCACTGAACGAGGCGCAGACGCGGTTGTGGGCGGCGGTCGAGGCACGATCTCTGGGTCGAGGCGGCGTCACGGCCGTCGCCCGCGCGACGGGTCTGTCGCGGAGCACGATCACCCTCGGCCTCCGAGAGCTGGACGATCCGTCGCATCACGCCCGTCTGGCGGTTGGTCGGGTGCGGCGGCCGGGCGGAGGGCGCAAGCCCATCACGGTGACCCAGCCAGGCGTCATCGAGGTCCTGGAGGATCTCGTCGCCCCCGCCACCCGCGGCGACCCGATGTCGTCCCTGCTCTGGACGAGCAAGAGCACCGCGAAGCTCGCCACGGAACTCCAACTCCAGGGCTTTCAGGCGGACGCGAGCACGGTCGCGGACCTGCTCAAGGCGCAGGGCTACAGCCTTCAAGCCGCGCGCAAGACCAAGGAAGGGGGCGACCACCCCGACCGCGACGCGCAGTTCCGGCACATCGCCGCCGAGGTCACGCGGATGCAGGCGGACCAGCAGCCGGTGATCTCGGTGGACTGCAAGAAGAAGGAGCTCATCGGCGAGTTCAAGAACGCCGGCCGCGAGTGGCAGCTGGTGGGCCAGCCGGAGGGCGTGAACGTCTACGACTTCCCGGACATGGCCGACGGCAAGGCGATCCCGTACGGCGTCTACGACGTGACCCACAACGAAGGCTGGGTCAGCGTGGGCATCGACCACGACACCGCGGAGTTCGCGGTCGCGACGATCCGGCAGTGGTGGCAGCAGATGGGCAAGAAGCGCTACGCCCAGGCGACGTCGTTGCTCATCACGGCGGACGGGGGTGGCAGCAACGGATCGCGCAACCGCCTGTGGAAGCAGGAGGTGCAGCGGCTGGCGGACGACATCGGGCGGACGATCCACGTCAGCCACCTGCCGCCCGGCACCAGCAAGTGGAACAAGATCGAGCACCGGCTGTTCGGCCAGATCACCATCAACTGGCGGGGGAAGCCGCTGCGATCCCTGGAGACCGTCGTGGGCTTGATCGCCGGCACCACCACCACGACCGGCCTCAAGGTCCGGGCGGCGGCAGATCAAAAGCAGTATCCAACCGGGAGAAAGATCAGCGATGAGGAGGTGGAGGCGCTGGCGATCACTCGAAGCGACTTCCATGGAGAGTGGAACTACTCATTCACGCCGCGGAAGAAGGGCGGATAGAATCGAACGGGTTGTTTTCCCGCGCCTCCTAAACAGTCACCTTGAGTTGGCCATCGTCTACGTTGACGTGGACAACCTCAAGACAACCAACGACGGCCTCGGTCACAAGTATGGAGACCAGCTCATCCAGGGTGTCGTCAGATCGATCCGCGACGCC
>CAIOSS010000229.1 GCA_903860995.1 uncultured delta proteobacterium
CGCTCGCTGCTCTTCGTCGGCGCGATGAGCCACCCCCCCAACGTCGCCGCGGCGGTGCGCCTCGCGCGCGACGTGCTCCCCCGGGTGCGCGCCCGGCACCCCGACGCGACGCTGGTGCTCTGCGGCCGCGCGCCCGACGCCGCCGTGCACGCCCTCGCCTCCGCGCAGGTCACGGTCACCGGGACGGTGCCCGACACGCGACCCTTCCTCGACGCCGCGGGCTGCTACGTCAACGCCCTCACCGACGGCGAGGGCTCGAGCCTGAAGCTCCCCGAGGCGATGGCCGCGGGCGTCCCGGTGGTGAGCACCGCCGTCGGGGCGCGCGGCTTCGACGTGGCCGACGGCCGCGAGCTGCTCGTCACCGCCGACGACCCGGACGCCCTCGCCGCCGGGGCGCTCGCGGTCTTCGCCGACCCTGCGAGCGCCGACGCCCGCGCCCTGCGCGCCCGCGCCTTCGCCGAGGCCCTCGACTGGGCCCTCGTCGGCGACCGCTTCGCCCGCGCCGTGCTCGGGGTGCTGCGATGATCCCGCCGTGCCCCCGGTGCCGCCGCGACGCGCCCCGGCGCTTCACGGTGCGCGGCTTCGACGTGCACCGCTGCGCGCGCTGCGACCTGGAGTTCGTCTGGCCCACGCCCTCCCCCGAGGCGCTCGCGTCGGTCTACACCTCGGGGTACTTCGAGGGCGGCGGCGCGGGCTACGCCGACTACTTCACCCGCGAGCGCGAGCAGGTCGCCCGCAAGAGCCACGCGCGCCTCGCGGCCCTGCGCGAGCTCGGCGTCACCCGCGGCCGGCTCTTCGACCTCGGCTGCGCGGCGGGCTACTTCCTCGGCCACGCGCGCGCCGCGGGCTTCACCGTCGCGGGCGCCGAGCCGTCCCCCGAGGCCCTCGCCGCGATGGACCCCTCCCTCCGGGCGGCGGTGGTGCCCTCGCTCGACGCGCTCGCCGACGAGGCGCGCTTCGAGGTCATCACGGCCTGGGACGTCCTGGAGCACCTGCCCGACCCCGACGCCGCGCTGCGCGCGCTGCGCGCCCGGCTCACCCCCGACGGCGTGCTGGCCGTGGTGATCCCCGTGATCGGCAGCACCACCACCCGCCTCGCGCCCGGCCGCTGGGATCAGTACAAGCCCCCCGAGCACCTGTGGTTCTGGAGCGCCCGGGCGATGCGCGCGCTGCTCGCCGACCACGGCCTCGTCGTGGTGCGCGAGGACGTCGCCTGGCGCCGCCCGTCGCGCTTCATCGACCCCGACGGCACCGCGCGCTCGCCCGTCGTGCGCCTCGCGCGCGCCCTCGACGCCCTCGGCCACCGCGCGCTCGCGGCCGTCGCGGGCCCGCGGGTCGTCACCGACTCCGTCGCCTTCTACGCGCGGGTGGGCCCACCGTGAACCTCGTCCACCTCGTGCCCTCGGTCGCCCTCGGCGGCACCGAGGCCATGGCCGCCATGCTCGACGCCCTCGCCGCGCAGCACGGCCACCACTCCAGCCTCGACCTCCCCTTCGAGCGCTCGCTCCCGCCGCCCGGCGCCCTGTCTCGCACGCAGTGGCTCCGCTGGGCCCTGCGCCCGCGCGCCGCCGACGTCTTCCACGCCCACCTCCCGTGGCCCGACCGCCTCGGCCCGGCCCTCCTCGCCGCCCGCGGCCGACCGCTCGTGGTCACCTTCCACCTGCTCCCCGCCGAGGGCGCCGCGTGGCCCCGCGACCGGCTCTCCGGCCTCGACGCCCGCGACCTCATCCGACTCGCCGCCGTGCGCGCCAACACCCGCTGGATCGCCCTCTCCCGCGCCGACGCCGCCCGCCTCGGGGCGCTCGGGCTGCGCGCGCAGGTGATCCGCAACGCCCCGCCGCCGCCGCGCCCCGCGACGCAGCCCTTCGCCTGGCCCGACGGCGCCGTAGCCCTCGCCTCCGTCGGCCGGCTCGACCCGCAGAAGGGCTTCGACCGCATGCTCCGCGCGCTCGCATCGCTCTCGTCGCGCCCGTGGCACTGGGCCATCGCGGGCGACGGGCCGGACCGCGCCGGGCTCATCGCCCTCCGCGACGCGCTGGGATTACGCGACCGGGTAAGCTTCGCCGGGGTGCGCGCGCCGATGGACCTCCTCGCGGGCGCCTCGTGGGCCCTCGCGCCGAGCCGCAGCGAGGGGATGCCGCTCGCCCCCATGGAGGCCATGGAGGCGCGGGTGCCCGTGCTGGCCTCGGACATCGGGGCCCACCGCGAGCTCTTCGCCGACGCGCCGGGCTCGCTCCTCCCGCCCGACGAGGCGCGCTGGGCGGTGGCCCTCGGGGTGCTCTTCGACGAGGGCGCGCGGGCGGCGCTCGGGGCGGCGCAGCGGGTGGCGCTGGGGGACGATCCGCGCGGGCGCTGCTGGCGGCAGACGTCGATGTGCTACGACGCCGTGCGCAGCTGATGGGCATCGTGTATCGACCCAACCCGGTTCCCTATCGGCCGCACCGCGCGAGCTGGCGGCAGCCGCTGCACCTGCACCTCGCGCCCCTCTGGGACGCCCTCGCCCGCGAGCTCGCGCGGCTCCACGGCCGCGTCGTCGACGTCGGCTGCGGCCACAAGCCCTACCGCGCCATGCTCGGGCCGGGCGTGACCGGGTACGTGGGCGTCGATCGCGCGGGGCCGCACGCCGCGCCCGACGTGGTGGGCGACGCGTCGCAGCTCCCCTTCGACGACGCCTGCTTCGACGCGGGGGTTTCGTTCCAGGTGTTCGAGCACGTGCGCGACCCGAGGCACTGCCTCCGCGAGATGGCGCGGGTGGTGAAGCCCGGCGGCACGGTGCTGTTCACGGTGCCCGGGGTGTGGCCCGCGCACGAGGTGCCGCATGACCACTGGCGCTTCACGCGCGACGGCCTCGTGGCGCTGCTGGCCGACGCCGAGCTGGTGGACGGCGAGGTCACCGCGCTCGGCGGGCTCTGGTCGGCGCTGGGGCAGATGGCCAACCTGGAGCTCGACAAGCGCTGGTGGGCGCGGGGGCTCATCCCGTGGGTCAACCTGGGCGCGCGGGCGCTCGGGCCGACGGCGCGCGAGGAGCTGGTGCTCAACTGGCTCGCGGTGGCGAAGAAGCGCTGATGGCCCCGAAGGACCCCTCGCTGGCGCGGAGGATCCTGCGCGAGACCACCCGCTTCGCGGGCATCCAGGTGATCGGCGCGCTGCTGCTCGCGGCGAGCAACCTCGTCCTCGCGCGCCTGCTCGACCCGCACGCCTTCGGCGCCTACGCCATCGGGACCTTCTTCCTCGGCCTCGGGGGATTGCTCGGCGACGGGGGCCTGGGCGCGGCCCTGCTGCGCAACCGCGGCGAGGTCACCGAGGGCGCCTACCGCACCACCCTCACCTTCCTCCTCGGGCTGGGCGCGGCCCTGGCGCTGGGCTTCTACGTCGCCGCGCCGTCCATCGCCGTGCACTGGCAGCTCGCGCCCGGCGAGGCCACGGTGCTGCGCGCGATGGCGGTGCTCTTCCTCGTCGGCCCGCTGCGCTCGGTGCCGTACATCCGCCTGGAGCGCGAGCTGCGCTTCTCGCGCATCGCGGGCATCGAGCTCGCGGCGACCTTCACCCGCCAGCTCGTGACCGTGGCGCTCGCGTGGCGGCTCGGCGGGATGCGCGCCCTCGCGGGGGGGCAGCTCGCCGGGGCGCTCGTGCAGCTCGCCCTCGCGTGGCGCGCGGCGCGGGGTTGGCCCGGGCTCGGGGTCGACCCGAAGGTGCTGCGCGCCACTCTCGGCGAGGGGGTGCCGGTGCAGGCGCTGGCCATCGCGGCCTTCTTCAAGGACAACCTCTCGGCGGCGCTGCTCGGGTCGCTGATGGGCCCCTCCGCGGTGGGGCGCTTCGACTTCGGGCTGAAGTACGCCGCGCTCCCGGTGGTGGCCGTCAACGCGCTCTCGCGGGTGCAGCTCCCGGTGTACGCGCGCTTCGACGCGAAGGACCCGCAGCTCCACCAGGCCTTCGTGGGCGCCACGCGCACGGCCCTGCTGCTGGGCCTGCCGCTGCTGGCGGTGCTCTCCGTGGGCGCGCCCGCCATCGTGCCGTGGCTCTACGCCCCGCGCTGGGTCGGCTCCATCCCCGTGGTGCACGGCATCCTGGTGAACATGGCCTTCGGTCTCCTGGCGGGCCCGCTCTTCACCCTGTTGCAGGGCCAGGGCGAGGGGCGCCTCGCGCTGAAGGTCTTCGCGGGCTGGACGCTGGCCACCTGGGCCCTGGTGCTCGTGGTGTGGCACCACCAGCTGAGCGCCGTGGCGTGGGCCTACAGCGCGGTGACGGCGCCGGTGGTGCTCGGGCTCGTGCATTGGGCAGGGCGGCACCTGGGGCGGCCGCTCTGGGGCGCCTACGCCGGTCCCTTCGCGGCGGGCCTCGCGGCGTGGAGCCTGGTGCTCTTGAGCTCGCCGGGCCCCCTCGCCCGCGCGGGCCTCGCGGTGCTGGCCTACGTGGCCGTGCTCGCGGCGATCGAGGGTCGGCGCGCGCTCCATGACCTGCGCGCCTGGGTGACGGCGCTGCGCTGACGGACGCCATTGCGGCCGGGCGGGAGTTGGGTGTTTATGCGCCCCGATGTCCGAAGCGCCCTTCGCCCACGTCGACCGCGCCGCCTTCGCCCGTGACCTCGACGCCGTCCGCGCGGAGCTCGACGGCTCCGCCCACGCCGACGACCTCGCCCACCTGCTGCGCATGGAGCGCTGGGGCCGGGCCTGCGCCGCCGTCGGCTACGCCACGGCCTGGGTCGGGCCCAACCCGCTGTCGATGGCGGCGCTCAGCACGGCGAGCGTGGTGCGCTGGGCCATCGTCGCCCACCACGTCGTGCACCGCGGGTACGACAAGGTCGAGGGCGCGCCCGCGCGGCTGACGAGCGCGGGCTTCGGCGCGGGGCGGCGACGGCTGGTCGACTGGTTCGACTGGATGCTCCCCGAGGCGTGGCGCCTGGAGCACAACACCCTGCACCACTATCACACCGGCGAGACGCTCGACCCCGACCTGGTCGAGGAGAACGTGAAGGCCGTGCGCGACGCGAAGCTGCCGCGCGCGGTGAAATACGCCGTGGTGGGCTTCTACGCGATGACCTGGAAGTTCACGTACTACGCGCCCAACACGTGGCAGGTGATGCGCCGGGCGGAGCGCTGCCGCGCGTCGGGTCAGGCGCCGTCACCGAAGAAGATCGCGTCGGGCCCGGAGTCGTACCTCGCGGCGTACAACCCCTTCACGGCGGACGGCCGGCGCTACCTGAAGGAGTGCGCGCTGCCGTACGGGCTGACGCGCTTCGTGGTCATCCCCGCGGCGTACTCCCCGTTGGGCCCCTGGGCGGTGGCGAGCGTGTGGATGAACTCCGTCGGCGCGGAGGCGCTCAACAACCTGCACTCGTTCGCGCTGATCGCGCCCAACCACGCGGGCGACGACGTGTGGCGCTTCGAGGGCCCCGCGCGCGAGCGCGGAGAGTTCTACCTGCGGCAGGTCACCGGATCGGTGAACTACCACACGGGCAGCGAGGTCGGAGACTTCCTCCAGGGGTTCCTCAACTACCAGATCGAGCATCACCTGTGGCCCGACCTGCCGGCGCGCGCCTACCAGCGCCTCCAGCCGAAGGTGAAGGCCGTGTGCGAGAAGCACGGCGTCCCGTACGTGCAGGAGGGCCTGCACAAGCGGGTGAAGAAGCTGGTCGACATCATGGTGGGCAAGACGTCGATGCGCCGGGCGCCTGCGACCGCCGCCCGCGAGCGGGTCGCCGCGGCGGGGTGAGGGCCAAGGGCCCCTTCAAGGTGCCGGTGAGGCCCATTGGGCTATGCGTCGGAGCTCGCGCAGACCTCACCCCCGC
>CAIOSS010000230.1 GCA_903860995.1 uncultured delta proteobacterium
AGCATGCGCTTCTCACCGAAGGAGAGGGACTTCTCGGTCTTCAGGCGGTAGAGGTCGCGCAGCACCTCGGCGACATCATAGATGCTGCCGGTCTTGATCTTGTCCATGAAGCCGCGGTACCGGCGGTTCCACGTCTGGTTGTCGTACGCGACGGTGCGCTCCCGGAGGATCTCGAAGATCTCCCGGATCTCGGCCTCGCAGATCACGTTGCGGAGCCCGACTACGTCGGCGTTCTTCACGGGCACCATGATGCGGCGCTCGGAGTCGAGGATGCGGAGCACGTAGAAGCGCTGCCTCGAGCCGGCGATCTCCCGCTCCTCGATGCTCACCACTTCTGCAACGCCCTGGGCCGGGTAGACGGCCTTGTCGCCGACCTTGAACTCCGAGATCCGTGCCTCTTGCATCGTTACTCCTCTAACTTTAGAGACGGGTTCGGCCCGTCACCGTGTGCGCCGGGAAACTCTTCAGAGCCCCGGACTCATCCCGACAAATGCCGACGCAGCGTCGAAGAGACGACGCGGCGATGACCTGGTACGCAACGCACCGAAGCGATCTGAGCCTTTGATGTGGCGCAGATCCAGGTGGGCATATGCGGGAGGCGGGCGGACGATAGACGAATGACGCGGTCGCGTCAAGATCGCCCCGTCACATGGACGTCAAAGGTCTGTGGCTTCAGCGGGTGGGAGCGGGAGGGGGAGCGGCGGTGGCAGGGGCGGTGTTGTCGAGCGAGGACAGGTCAGGCAGCTCCTCGATGTTGGGCATGAGGATGATCTCAACCCGGCGGTTCTGCGCGCGGTTGTCGTCGGTGTCGTTCGCGCGCGCGGGCTGGTGCTCGCCGTAGCCGGCGCCGCCGAGGTGCACCGCGGCGACGTTGCTGGACGCCAGGAAGCGCACGACGTTGAGCGCCCGCGCGGCGGACAGGTCCCAGTTGTCGGCGAAGCGGCCGCCGCGCCCGAGCTGGACGTTGTCGGTGTGGCCGGCGACGAGGAAGTCGCGGTCGCGGATCTGCGCGAGCACCGTGGCGACCTGGCGGAGCACCTGCTGGCCCTCGGCGCGGAGTTCGGCGCGGCCGGAGTCGAAGAGGATGCCCGCGGGGAGCTCGATGACCATCCGGCCGCGCACCGTGCGCACCCGCAACTGCCCTGCGGAGATCATCGACTGAAACTGCGCGACCATGTTGCGGTAGGTGCTGAGCCGCGCCTCGGCGAGCTGCTGGCGCCGACGGAGCTCGGCCTCACGCTGCTGCGCCGCCGTGAGCGCGCTGGCCTGCTCCTGCCCCTGGGCCTGGAGCTGGGAGACGTTCTGCCCGAGCTCTTCGAGGCGGTGGGCCATCGTCGCGTTGGACGCCTGCATCCCCTCGAACTGCTCGCGCAGGTGGTCGCGCTCGCCCGTAAGGTCGCGCAGTTGCCCCTGGAGCGTCGTGATCTCCCGGAGCTTGCCCTGCCACTCGGCCTCGCCGTGCCCGCACCCGAGCAGCAACAGGACCGCCAACGAACCACCGACCAGGCCTCGCATCACGCTCCGTTACCTCTCAAATGCTCTCGAAAACCCGGCAGACGCTAAACAGAGCTCCTGGGGAAAGTCAACGAAATGACCCTCTCCCCAACCAAACGTACTTCGCCATGCGCTGACATGCTTGACACCAGCCCAAGAGACGATACATTACCTAACAGTCAACCTCATCACTGGAGGTCAGGTTCCATGGCGACTGCAAAGAAGAAGGCGGCCCCCAAGGCCAAGAAGCCGGCGGCGAAGAAGCCCGCGGCGAAGAAGCCGGCAGCCAAGAAGGCCGCGGCGAAGCCCGCAGCCAAGAAGGCTGCTGCCAAGAAGCCGGCGGCCAAGAAGGCTGCTCCGGCCAAGAAGGCTGCTGCCAAGAAGCCGGCAGCCAAGAAGGCTGCTCCGGCCAAGAAGGCTGCTGCCAAGAAGCCGGCGGCCAAGAAGGCCGCTCCGGCCAAGAAGGCCCCTGCCAAGAAGGCCGCTCCGGCGGCCAAGAAGGCTGCTCCGGCCAAGAAGGCTGCTCCCCGCGCGAAGAAGCCCGCTGCCCCGGCGACCCCGGCGGCCTCGGGTGGCGGCGAGGAAGAGTAAGACCTCGCATCGAGCGGATCACCCTCAGCAGGGCCCGCGGTTGAAGGCGCGCATGGATGACCTCCGTGTTGCGCCTTCAACTCATTTGGGGAGCGCGATCTCAGAGGCGAGGCGACGGTTCCGGGTTTCGACTTCGGCGTGGTGCCGCTATGGTGGCGCCGGAGGTCTACATCCCCATGCGCTTCGCCTTCCTCATGGACCCGATCGAGCGAGTGCTCGTCGACAAGGACACCACCTTCGCGCTGATGCTCGAGGCGCAGCGCCGCGGGCACGAGGTCTACACCATCGGCCCTGCCGACCTAATCGGTGCGCGCGGCACCGTCTACGGGACGATGTGGCGCACGCGCGTGCGGGCCGTCGCGCCGCCCGGGCACTTCGAGCGCGACACACCGGAGGTGCTGGACGTAGGCGCTCTCGACGCGGTGTTCATCCGAACGGATCCTCCCTTCGACGCGCAGTACCTCTACAACACGCTGCTCCTCGAGCAGGTGCGCGGGCGCGTGCTGATCGTCAACGACCCGCGCGGCATCCGCGACGCCAACGAGAAGCTCTACGCGATGCATTTCCCGGCGGTCACGCCGCGCACCATCGTCAGCGCGAAGGAGGCCGACATCCGGGCCTTCCTCGAAGAGCTCGGCGGGCCCGGCGTGATGAAGCCGCTCGACGGCGCCGGCGGGCGGGGGATCATGGTGGTCGACCTCGCCGACAAGAACTTCCGCTCCATCGTCGAGACCCTGACCATGGAGGGGAAGCGCTTCGCGATGGTGCAGGAATTCCTGCCCGCGGTGCGCGAGGGAGACAAGCGGGTGCTGCTGCTCGACGGCGAACCTCTCGGGGCCATCCTGCGGGTGCCGCGGGAAGATGAGTCGCGCAGCAACATCCACGTGGGCGGCCGGGTCGAGCCCTGCGAACTCGACGAGCACGACCGGGTCATCATCGCGGCGGTGGGCGAGCGCTTACGCCGTGACGGCCTGTACTTCGTCGGCCTCGACGTCATCGGCGGGCGCCTCACGGAGGTTAACGTCACGTCGCCCACCGGAATCCAGGAGCTGTCCCGCTTCACGGGGTCGGAGCCCGAGGCCAAGGTCATCGCGTGGGCCGAAGCCCGCGCGCGCAAGATCAAGTCGGCGACTGAATGACGGCTCAGTGACCGCCGCGGGTTGACACGCCGCGCCGTCAGAACCTACACCACCGCCGCGCAGCGCCGAATCTCAACGCCCACCGGGCACGAGGGCGGCGTGGGTACAGCCTCAACCGTCAGCGAGGAGACGGCACCGTGAAGATCCTGGTTCCACTGAAGCGAACGGCAGATCCGGACAACGCCAACAAGATCAAGATCGGCGCCGGGGGCGCGAAGATCGAGACCACGGGGCTCGAGCCGAAGGCGAACCCCTTCGACGAGTACGCGGTCGAGGCCTCGCTGCGGCTCCTCGAGAACGGACCGACCAAGGCGCGCATCGCGGGCGACAAGCTCACGATCGTGTCGTTCGGCCCGAAGGAGGCGGCGACCAACATCCGCCAGGCACTCGCGATGGGCGGCGACGACGGGCTGCTCTTCCACGCCGACGACGAGTCGCTGGACGGCGACCTCGTGGCCCGCGCGCTCGCCAAGGTTGTCGAGCAGCAGAAGCCCGACCTCGTGGTGCTCGGCAAGCAGGCCGTCGACGGCGACAGCAACCAGGTGGGCCAGGTGCTCGCCGAGCTGCTCCAGTGGCCGAGCGCCACCTTCGCGATGAGCATCGAGCTGAGCGCCGACAAGAAGACTGTCGTCGTGGGCCGGGAGGTCGACGGCGGCGTCATCAAGCTGAAGCTCACTCTGCCGGCGGTGATCACCGTCGACCTGCGCATCGTGTCGTCGAAGAGCGTGGTCAACCACGTGACGCCCGCGACCTTCGCCTACCCCGAGGGCGCGCGCTTCACGCCGCTCCCGATGATCATCAAGGCGAAGACCAAGCCCATCGTCGAGGCGCCGATCGCGTCGCTCGGCGTCGACTTGGCCCTCAAGTCGAAGTACGTGAGCTTCGCGCTGCCGCCGGCGCGCAAGGGCGGCGTCAAGGTCAAGGACGTCGCTGAGCTGGTCCAGAAGCTGCGCACCGAGGCGAAGGTCCTCTGAGACGGGAGCGATTGAGATGAGCAAGATCCTGGTTGTTGCAGAGGTCTCCGCGGGGAAGCTGAAGAAGACCACCCACAGCGCGATCTCCTTCGCGCGCATGGCGGGAATGCCCTTTGACGTGCTCGTGGTCGGGCACGGCGTCGGCGCGGCCGTCGAGGAGCTGCGCGCCTTCGGGGCCGGCGCGGTGAAGGTCGCCGACGACGCGCGCTTCGCCCACTACGTCGGCGAGGTGTTCGCGCCCACCGTGTCCGCGGCCGCCAGCGGGTATGCCGTGGTCGCCGTGACCGCGAGCTCCTTCGGCAAGGACCTCGCACCCCGCGTCGCCGCGCGGCTCGGGGCCGGCTTCGCGAGCGACATCGCGGGCGTCGATGCGTCCGGTGGGGCGCTCTCTTACAAGCGCCCGATGTACGCGGGCAACGCGGTCGCGAGTATGCAGGTCACCACGTCCACGCAGGTGGTCAGCGCGCGGCAGTCGGAGTTCGCGGCCGCCGCGCCGAGCGGGGGAGCGTCGCCGGTCGAGGCCGTCGCGGCAGTCGACGCGCCGCTCGCGGGGCGCGTGGAGTTCGTGAGCTTCGACGAGGTGAAGTCTGCGCGGCCCGAGCTCGCCGAGGCGAAGGTGGTCGTGTCGGGCGGCCGCTCGCTCAAGTCCGCCGAGGGCTTCAAGACCGTGCTCGAGCCTCTCGTCGACGTGATGGGCGCTGCCATGGGCGCCAGCCGCGCGGCGGTCGACGCGGGCTACGTGCCCAACGACCTCCAGGTGGGGCAGACCGGCAAGGTCGTCGCGCCGAAGCTGTACATCGCCGTGGGTATCTCCGGCGCCATCCAGCACATCGCCGGGATGAAGAACAGCAAGGTCATCGTGGCCATCAACAAGGACCCCGAGGCGCCCATCTTCCAACTCGCGGACTACGGCCTGGTGGCGGACCTCTACAAGGCCGTCCCGGAGCTCACCGAGGCCGTGAAGAAGATCCGCGCCGAGGGCTGAAGCGCCCTTCGTCCGAGGGCCCGCGCCGAATGTGGTCAAAGACCGTGCGGGCCGATACTGTCTCCCCTTCCATGATCCGTTCCCCGTTCATCGCGGCGCTTGTCGCGGTCGCGTCGTCGGCCCTCCCGGCACCGGGCGTGGCGCAGGACCTCAGCGGCGCGTGGCGCAGCACCCGCGACGACGTCGACGTCACCATCCGCGAGTGGGGCCCGGGCTGCGGTCCGCGCCCGTCCTCGCGGCGCGGGAGCGTCGGGCGCGAGGCGACCGTGCGCGCCGCCGGGGCGGGCCTCAGCGTGGACATCGGCGGACGCACGCTGCGGTCCGATCGGTGCTGGAGCGACAACCGGGACGTCGCCGTACGCGGCGCGTCGCACCCATCGCCCACGCGGTGGGTCACCACGTGCAGCACGCCCGACGGCGCCGCGCTCGGCGAGCGGGCGACGTACACCGTCTCCGCCGAGGGCAGCACCCGCCTCTCGCTGCGCGACGAGACCGAGTACGAGTGGAACATCCAGGGTTCGGTCTGCCGGGCCAACTCGGTGATGGTGCGCGAGTACGAGCGCATCGGTGCCGCGCCCGCTCCGACCCCGACGCCCGCTCCCGCTCCCGCTGCCGCTCCCGCTCCGACGCCGACCCCGGCCCCCACGCGACCGGTCCCGACGCCGGCGGTGCGGCGGTGCGCGCGGGTCGGCGCGGCGAGCGTGCTGTTGATCTCGCCCTCGCGGCGTAGCCTGCCGGTCGGTGGGCGGACGTGCTTCCGCGCGCGGGTGCTCGACGCCGCGCGGTGTGAGATCGACGGCGCCGCCGTCGCGTGGTCGTCGCGCCCGACGCACGGGGCCGCGGACGTGACGCTCGACCGCGGGTGCGTGGCGTCGACGGGCGGCGAGGGCATGGTCGAGGTCATCGCCACCGCGGGGAGGCTCAGCGCGACGGCCGTGGCGACGATCGTGGGCGCGGACCAGTACCGCTCGCTGGCGGCCGCGCACATCGAGGAGGAGGACGCCTCTGTCGAGGCGGTCGACCCAGGCGTAGGTCAATCGCTGGGCGTGTCGGTCACCACGGAGGCGCCGAGCGCGCGCCCGGGGTGGATGCCTCTGCTGATCGCGGCGCTCGCGGGCATCTCCGTGCTCGCGCTGCTCGGGTGGCTGCTCGCGCGCCGCAAGCGACGCTCCGCGGTGGTCGGGGAGAGCGAGCCGCCGACGGTGCGGCGCGCGGCCGTGGCCCCGGTGCCGATGCCCGAGCCGACGGGTCAGGGACGTCGGGAGGCGGCGCCGGTCGAGGTGTACCCGACGGTGATCGACCCGCCGAGATCGGCGCCCACGGTCTCCGCGACGCCCGCGGTCGCCCCCCCGTCCGCGCCGGTGGCCAGGCGGTGCCCGGTGTGCGCGAAGGAATTCGCCAACGCGTCGGTGTTCTGCACCGAGGACGGCGCGGCGCTCGTGGCGGTGGGTGCGCCCGCGGCGGCGGCGCCGATCGTCGCCCCTCGCGCGCGGGTGTGCCCGAAGTGTCAGCGCCGTTACGAGCCCCTCATGGACTTCTGCGTCGACGACGGCGAGCGCCTCAAGGACGGATGAACAACTTCGTCCCAAGGGCTGCCGCTCCCACCGATCGAAGCCTTGTACGCGCGAACACCGCGCTTGACCCCAGAATCCGCGGATCTCTAGAATGCGCGACCACGGCGCAGGAAGAAGCGCGACCTCGCGCGCTTCAGTAGTCCGCCAGACCCGCGTCCATCCATCATCCGACCACGCCAGGGCCTCGCACGGGACAGAGCCACATGAAGATCGAATGCCAGAGCTGCGGAGCGGCCTACAAGATCGCGGACGAGAAGGTCCAGGGTAAGAAGGTCTTCAAGATCAAGTGCAAGAAGTGCTCGTCGGACATCATCGTCCGGGGCACCGATTACGCTGAGCCTGAGCGTCCCGCAGAGGACGAGGCGACGCGCGCGATGGACACCTCGGCGGGTGGCGAAGAGCCCATCTGGCACGTCGTGCTCAACGGCGAGCAGCAGGGGCCGTACAGCATCCCGCAGGTGCGCGAGATGCTCGCCGGCGGTCACATCGACGCCGAGACCTACGTGTGGCGCGACGGCTTCGACGGCTGG
The DNA here is from genome assembly GCA_903860995.1 of uncultured delta proteobacterium. Taxonomy (GTDB): domain Bacteria; phylum Myxococcota_A; class Polyangia; order Polyangiales; genus SCUS01. The sequence continues at coordinate 7,288 of CAIOSS010000230.1, forward strand.
CTCCCCATGCAGGAGGTCGGCGAGCTCGCGGCGGTGTTCAGCGCGCCGTCGGCCGATCACGAGGCGCCGTTCATGGGCAACGACCTCTTTGCGTCGATCGCGCCGCCCCCCGCGGCCGAGGCGCCGATGGCGGTGGCGGCCGCCGCGCCGGCGAGCGACCTCTACTCGACCCCGGAGCCGGCTCGCAGCAACCCCCGGCCGGTGACGGTCGAGCCCGCGAAGGCGCGCGCGAAGGTGGCCGGCGGCGATCTCTTCGCGACCGAGGCCCGCGCGCAGGAGGCCTCGAAGCCCTTGTTCTCGGGCGCCGACGAGGCCCCCGCGGCGCAGAGTCACGGCGACTCGATGACCGGCCAGCGCAACGAGAACTCCGTGCTGTTCTCGCTCGCGACGCTCCAGCAGCTCTCGGGTCCGAAGGAGGCGTCCGCGCCCTCCGGCGTGGCCTCGGGCGACTCGAGCGGGCTCATCGACATCAACAAGCTCGCGGGCGCCCTGGGCGCTACGCCGAGCGCGCGCTCGAAGAGCTCCGTGGACGACATCCTCACGGTTGGCGCGTCTGGCGGCCTCAGCTCGCCGCTCGCGGCGCCGGTGCTCGCGCCGGTGGCGGTCCCGGCGGCGGTCGTGGCGGCGCCGATGGAGGTTCCGCGCCAGGCCGCGGGCTCCAAGGGCATGAACTTCGCCATCATCGGCGCGGCGCTCATCATCGTGGGCGGTGGCATCGCCGCCGCGATGATCGTCAAGGGTCGC
>CAIOSS010000231.1 GCA_903860995.1 uncultured delta proteobacterium
CCCGGTGGGGCTGCGCAGCGCCGGGCTGATGCGCGCTAGGTACACGTGCGCCGCGAGGAAGACGAGGAGCCCCAGCGCCGAGAGCCGCTGGAGGACGTACTTGGCGTTGCCGAAGAAGCGGTATCCGTTCGGCTTCGACATCGCGAGCCGACGCAGGCCCCACACCGTGTGGATGAGCAGCGGCGCGAACACCACCACGCTCACCAGCGCCGCGCCGATCGGGTTGCCCGCGTAGGCCCGCCCCTCGGCGGTGACCACCGTGTCGACGGCGCGCGCGGACCAGGACGCGTCGCCGCGCCAGGCGTAGAGGTTCTCCCAGAGGTGCCAGGTGACCCACACCCCGAGCGGGGCGATGGCGAGCAGAGATCCGAGGCGGGAAAAGAGCGCGATTCGCGGGGGACCGGTCTGCGCAACCGCTGCGGACATCGTTGAGCTCCCCGTCACGCGCGCGTGCGGCCAGGCGTCACATGAAGAGGGGAGCGGCGCGCCGGCTGGTCGATCGGGAGGCCATCGCGCGGAGCGTCGTCACGCGCTGCTCGCGGTGCTCGAGGGAACCGCCGCGCGACACCGAGAAGGCCAGCGAGTAGGCGTGGCCGTCCCAGCGCAGGGCCTCGACGCCGTCGACGCGCTCGCCCTCGGCGATGAGCTGGCCCGCGTCGAGGCGATGGCCCTGCGCGTCCACCCGGGTGAAGTACACGCCCTCGCGGAGGTGGGCGGCGAGGCCGAACTCGCGTCCGTTGAACACCAGCCGCGCCGCGCGCGGGTCGCTGAGGCCCTCGTGGACGATCGACGACGCGCCGCGCGGGGCGCCGTCGGCGCCGACCATCTGGAAGCGCACTCGCCCGTTCTCCGAGTCGACCCAGGCGACCCCGAAGGCATCACCCGCGGCAACCACCGTGGGCGCCGAGAGGCCCTCCTCGTCGCTCACGAGCGCGCGCAGCTGCACCGGCGAAGCGCCGGCGCGGCCCTGGAGGTCGGTGCTCGCGAACCACATGCCCTCGCAGCTGTCGTGCCACGCCACGCCGAGGCGAGCGCCGCCCCGGGCGGTGGTGATGTCCTGGTGGTTGCGGTCGGCGTCGAAGGCGACCGACTCGCCCTCGGGGTGCTGCGCCGGCAGCGCGCTCACCGGGAGGTCGGACGCGCGCGGGGCGACGGCGGGCACCGCCCCCATGAGCCCGGGGGCGTTCTGGAAGAGGTTGTCGCTCTCCTCGATGGTGGTCGGGAGCCGCTGGCGGGCAGACGGCCGGTGCGCGAGCGCCCCTTGGGCCCCTTCGCCCACCGCGCGCTGCACCTGGGCCACCGAGCGCTGCACCTCCGGCCGGTCAGAGCACCCGCCGAGCAGCAGCGATGCGCCTGCGAAGCCGAGGGAGACAACCGTGCGCTTGGAGTGTTCGTACATGAATCACCTCAGTCAGTGGGACCGTGACGTTTTACGACTACGCCAAACAAGCAACATAGCGACGGTAACCTCGGGGCGCCGGGCTGGCAAAGGGCGCCGCGGACGATTCGTGGTTGGTGGTAGGTTCGGCGCCCCCTATGCCCACGGTCTCCCGCGGCCTCGCACTCGCGGTGCTCGCCCTCGTGTCCGCGACCACCGTCGCGGCCGAGGTGCTGCTCACCCGCGCGCTCTCGGTCACCACCTGGTACGGCCTCGCCTTCGTCGTGCTGTCGCTCGCGATGCTCGGCCTCACGCGCGGCTCGCTCGACGCCGACGCCGCGTCCCGCGCCCGCGAGCCCCTCGCGCCATGGATCGCACAGCGCCTCCTCGCGCTCTCCGTGGGCCTCGCGGTCACCGTCGGCGTGGTGGTCTCCGTCCCGCTCACCTTCTCGCTCAACCTCTCGTCCATCGCCGCGCTGCTGGTCGTGAGCGCCGCGGCCGCGATTCCTCTCGTCGCGGGCGGCGCCATCGTGGCGCGCCTCCTCGCCGACACCGCCGTGCCGACGCCAGTGCTCTACGCCGTCGACCTCGGCGCCGCCGCGCTCGGCGCCCTCGCGCCGCTGGTGCTGCTGGGCCCCTTCGGCGCGCCCGACGCGCTCATCCTCCTCGCCGCCCTCTGCGCCGCCGCCGCGTGGGCCGTCGCCCCGCCCGGCGACCGCACCCGCGGCCGCGCCGTCGCGATGGCCGCCGCCTCCCTCGTCGTGGCCCTCGCGGCCCGCGGCTCGGAGTCGGGCCTCGTCATCCGATACCCCAAGGGCGCCCCGCGCCCCGAGCGCGAGACCCCCACCTTCTCGGCGTGGACCCCGCTGGCCTACGTGCGCCTCGGCCCCTTCCGCCCGGTGCCCCACTGGCACCTCTGGTCTCCGTCCCCGAATACGCCGCCCGGTATGGTCGAGGCCGCCGACGCCACCCTCGACGGCGAGGCCGCGACGCCCGTCTACGCCTGGCGCACCCCCGCGCAGCTCAACATCCTCCGCTTCGACGCCACCACCTCGGCGCACGTGCTCCGCCCGACCGGCAACGCCTGCGTCATCGGCGTCGGCGGCGGGCGCGACCTCATCGCCGCCCTCGCCGTCGGCCACGAGCACGTCTACGGCGCGGAGATCAACCCGGGCATCGTCGAGATGCTCCACGCCGTCCGCGGCCGCTCGCCCACCATCGACGACCCGCGGGTCACCGTGCGCCTCGGCGACGGCCGCGCGCTCTTCGCCCGCTCGCGCCTCCACTGCTCGGTGCTCCAGGCCTCCCTGGTCGACACCTGGGCCGCCACCTCCGCGGGCGCCTTCGCCCACACCGAGGCCACGCTCTACACCCGCGAGGCCTGGTCGATCTTCCTCCGCCGCGTCGCGCCCGACGGCGTGCTCACCTTCTCGCGCTGGTACGACCCGCGCCGCGTGAGCGAGACCGCCCGCCTCGTCGCGCTCGCCGTCGCCTCGCTGCACGACCGCGGCGTCGAGCGCCCCCGCGAGCACCTCGCCCTGCTCGCCGCGGGCAACGTCGCCACCATCCTCGTGAGCCCCGCGCCCTTCTCCCCGATCGACATCGCCGCCCTCCACGACCTCGAGACCCGCCTCCGCTTCACCCTCCTCATCACGCCCGACCGGGCCGTGACCGAGCCCATGCTCGACGCCATCCTCAACGCCCGCGACGACGAGGCCCTCGCCGCCGTCGGGCGCCCGCGCGGGCTCGACACCTCCGCGCCCACGGACGAGCGCCCGTTCTTCTTCCAGCTCCTCGCGCCCGCCGCGTGGCTCCACCCCGTCGTGGCCCTCGAGCTCGCCCGCGGCAGCGGCGGCGTCATCGCCGGCAACGCCACCGCCATGTTCGAGCTGCTCGCCACCTTCGCCGTGGTGCTCCTCGTCGCGGCCTGGCTGCTCGGCCCGGCGCTCTTCCGCTCGGCCCGCGACCCCGAGCGCCCGCGGGGCCGCGCCCTCGTCTACTTCGGCGCCCTCGGCGCGGGCTACATGACCGCCGAGCTCGCCCTCGTGCAGCGCCTCCACGTCGTGCTCGGGCACCCCACCTACGCCCTCATCGTCGCGCTCGCGGGCCTCCTCGTCGCCACCGGCATCGGCGCCCTGCTCTCGCCTCGGGTGCTGCGCACCAACCGCCACGTGACCGTCGCCGCCGTCGTCGCCGCCGTCGTGCTCGCGGCGCTGCCCTACGCCGTCCTGCGACCCCTCGCCCGGGCCACGCTCGAAGGAGCGCCCGTGCTGCGCTTCGGCGGCGCGGCGGCCTGCGCCGCGGCGGTGGGCCTGCTGCTCGGGCTGTTCTTCCCCGCGGGGCTGAAGGCGCTGCCGAAGCGCGAGGGCGCCGCGCTGGCGCTCGCCGTCAACGGCGCCACCAGCGTGCTGGGCTCGGTCTTCGCCACCACCCTCTCGGTGTGGTTCGGCATCCCGGCGACCTTCGCCGCCGCGGGCGCGCTCTACCTGGTCGCCGCGTGGGCCTCGCCGGCGCGCTGGCGTACTGACTGATATCGTCCCGCGCGATGGCACCGGAGGCAGCGGCGCGGCCGGCGATGGACGATCGGGCCTCATACACCTCGGCGCAGCGAGCGACGGCGTGGGCGCGGGAGCGCTGGACGACCCTCGTCGTGGCGGCGGCCGTCGCGTGGCAGTACCGCGCACCCCTCACCGGGCGCGTCTGGCACTTCGAGGACATCGCGGCCTACTTCGTCCCGCTGTACACCGCGGCGGCGCGGTCGATGCGGGCCGGGGCCTTGCCGGTCTGGGATCCCGGCGCGTGGTCGGGACAGCCCGTGATCGCCGATCCGCAGGTCGGGTGCTTCTACCCCTTCCACTGGCTCTGGCTGGTGGTCGAGCCGGTCACCCTCTACGCGTGGCTGGCGCTCGCGCACACGGCCGTCGCGGCCGTCGGGATGTGGTCGCTCGTGCGCGCGCGCGGCCGCTCACCCGCCGCGGCGGCGCTGGCGGCGCTCACCCTCGCGCTCGGTGCCTTCTTCGTGCTCCAGGTGCGCCACGCCCCGTTCAC
>CAIOSS010000232.1 GCA_903860995.1 uncultured delta proteobacterium
CACCTCCATCTGGGCGTCGTTCTGGATCGACCCCACCGACGAGGCTCGCGCCTCCGTCTCGCTCCCGCTGGCGCGCGCCGTCGACCTCTCGCTCGCCGCGTGGGCGCGCCGCTACGCCCTCGACACGCAGACGCCCGCTAACGCCGGCACCACCCTCGGCGCCCCGCTCAACGCAGGCGGGGCGGCCTCCGTGCGCGTCCGCCGGGCGCGCTGGGACGCCACGCTCCGGGCGTCGCTGGAAGGCGGCGGCCTCGGGGTGCGCGGCAACGCCGACCTCTCCATGCGGGGGTGGCTTCTCCGCGGCGGGCTGCGGCTCGACGCGCTCGTCTCCCTGGCGCACGTACGCGACGCCCTGCGCGAAGATCGCAGCCTCGACGGCATCGGGCTCGTGCTCGGGGCCACGGTGCCCCTCGGCCGCGTGGCGCAGCTGAGCGTGAGCCTCGAGGACGACATCAACGGCGTGGTCGGCCATCGCGTGCGCGCGATCGGCGTCCTCGAGGTGAGGACCCTCCCGTGACGCTCTCTGCCCGCTGGATTCGCGCGCTCCTGGTGTCCGCCCTCACGCTCGCCGCCACCGCCGGCGCGCTCGTCGCGCAGCCCCGCGCGGCCGCACCCCCGCCGGTCGCGTCGGGTGAGGGGCCCTCGCACCTCATCTACCCCACCCAGCGCCTGCCCCTGCGCTTCCAGCACGCGCGCCACCTCGCGATGCCCGGCGTGACCTGCGCCAGCTGCCACCCCGCGGCGACCACCAGCGCCCGCGTCGAGGACAGCCTGCTGCCCACCGAGGCCTCCTGCGCGCCCTGCCACGCCATCGACCGCGGGCACCCGATGTCCGCCTCCACGGCCACGAACCCCCTCGGCGGGTGCGACCTCTGCCACGAGGGCTGGCGCCCGGAGAGCCCGCTGCGGGTCGCGCGGGTGGTGATCCCCACGGCCAACCTCCGCTTCTCCCACGCGCGCCACGCCGCGCAGGGCGTCGCGTGCGAGCGCTGCCATGCCAACGTCCGCGGCGTCGGCCTCGCGACCCGCCTCGAGCTGCCCACCATGGCCAGCTGCGTGACCTGCCACCGCCCCGGCGGCGCGCCCGACCGCTGCGCGGCGTGCCACCTCACCGAGCCCGACGGCCGGCTGCGCACCCGCTTCGGCGACGGCTGGATGAACCCGCCGCGCTGGATGAACGGCCTGCACCACGACGCCGACTTCTGGTTCACCCACCGGGCGAGCGCGGCCCAGGACGGGAGCCGCTGCGCCGTCTGCCACACCGAGGGCGAGTGCGCGGCCTGCCACGACGGCCGCGTGCGCGATCGCCGAACGCACCCCAACGACTACGTCACCATGCACGCCGTCGATGCCCGGATGAACAGCGACCGATGCGGCTCGTGTCACCGCGCGTCGAACTTCTGCGTCGCCTGTCACCAGCGCGCGGGCGTCGCGGCCTCCTCGTCGACGCTGTCCCGGGCGCTCGGTCGCTTCCACCCGCCGGCCGCCGTGTGGACCAACGCCCCGGTCACGCTGCGCCACCACGGCGCCGAGGCCCGGCGCGCGATGCGCACCTGCACCTCCTGCCACAGCGAGCAGGACTGCGTGACCTGCCACGCCACGCTCGGTCGCGGCGGCGGCGGGTTCTCGCCGCATCCGCCGTCGTTTCTCGCGCGCTGCGGGGCGTTGATGCGCGCCTCCGAGCGCCCCTGCGCCCTCTGCCACGACGACCTCGACGCGGTGCGCGCCCGCTGCCGCTGAGCGCCGCTCAGGCCTTGAGGAGCTGCAGGCGAATTCTGGAGTAGCGCGCGGAGAGCGCGTGGGGGGTGACGTCGTGCTCGAGCGCGAGGTGCTTCTGGGTGACCCGCCGCCCGAGGCGCCGCGCGGCGATGTAGTCGAGGGCCGCGACGGTGGGGCGATCGGCGGTCACGGTCCCGGCAGACGCGGCCACGTAGGACGTCCACGCCCGGAGGGCCTCGTCGACGTGCGCCGGGGGGCGACCGAGCTTCGACAGGCCTGCGCGGATGACCTTGCGCGACTCGTCGCTCGGCTCGGGGCGGCTGCGCGGGGACTGCGTCTGCGCCCGGGAGAGCACCGACGGGCCGCGGGCGTTGGCCGGGGCGCCGCGCTCGAGCCAGCCCTTGAGCGCGAGCAGCTCAGCATGCCGGGGGTGCCGCTGGAGCAGCGCGCCGACGATCTCGATGCCCTCGGCGCAGCGACCGAGGCGGCCGAGGCACTGCGCGAAGGAGGCGCCGACCTCCTCCTGCGAGGGCTGCGCCCGGAAGGCGCGCTGGAGGTGCGTGACGGCGTCCTGCGGGCGGGCGAGCGCGACGTCGAGGAGGTGCCCGAGGTTGTGGTGGTACCAGGGGTTGGCGGGCGAGATGGCGACGGCCCGCCGAAACGAGGCCACGGCCATGCGGTAGTTGGCCTGGAGCGCCTGCGAGAGACCCATCAGCGCGTGACCCGCGTCGTCTTCGGGGCACGACCGGAGCAGCCGCCGGAGGTGCAGCGCGGCGCGCCAGGGGCTGTCTTCGAGGAGCATCTCCGCGAGGTGCCGGTTGGCGAAGCACGCCTCGGGGCTGCCCTCGACGGCGCGGACCGCGAGCGCCTCGAGGAGGCCGCGCACGTGGTCTTTGGGGAGGTCACGCTGCAGCGCCTGCTCGGCGCGGATGCGCAGCGTATCGAGCTCGTCGCCTGTACCCGCCGCGGTCATCGCTTCGTTGATAGCCCGCGCATTGGGGGGGTGCAAGGCGCCGAGGCCCGTCGGATCACGGTTGCACCCGCAGGATGTACTGCCCTTCGCCGCTGTCTCGCGCGGCGTCGACGATGATCCACGCCGCGCCCGAGTCGACGGTGACTCGCTGCGACCCGGCGAAGCACGCGACCTGGTCGGACTGGAAGCCCCCGCACTGGCGCTGGCGCACGTAGGCCACCTGGTTGCCCGTGACGAGCAGCAGGTTGACCGCCATGCGCGACGCCGCGTTGAAGACCAGCACGTCCTCGCCCAGGAACCCGCCGCCGCAGCTGCCCGAGTGGGACCCGAGGCCCGTCGTGGTGCGGCCGATGACCGTGCCCCCCACGGTGACGTCGAAGAGCGTGCGGTTGCCGCAGTTGCCGGGCGCGATGGCCGCGCGACGAGTCAGCCGCAGCGTGAAGGGCCCGCCCTGCGCCCCGGCGTCGTCGACCACCACGAACACCACCCGGGTCGCGCCGCCCGAGCGCCCACGCAGGAACACCCGCGCGTCGCGCGCCCGCTGCGTCGCGTCGCCGTTGCAGCCCAGCTCGGCCCCCGCGCAGGCGTCGCGCACCGAGACCACCGGGTCGCCGTTGCCGCCCATGGGCGCGGCCTCGGCCACGAGGTCGTCGCTGCCGGGGATCGTCACCGCGTAGACCAGGTCGGGCCCCGGGCCGGTGCACGAGCTCGTGAAATCGCTCGTGCGGCCCATCGTGCTGCTCGTGCGGGTGGCCGTCGTGGCCGACCCGGTGAGGTCGACGGCGATGGCGTGGGCGCAGTCCTCGCCCGGCGCGATGCACACCCCGCCCTCGTCGGTCATCCCGTCGCAGTCGTCGTCGACGCCGTTGCACACCTCCATTGCGCGTCGGTTGACCGCGGGGTCGGCGTCGTTGCAGTCGTCGCCGCCCGCGCACATGGCGCCGCCGACGCGCGCGGCGGGCGCGCCGTCGCCGTCGGCGTCGATGGCGGTCGACCGGCACATCCTCGCGACCGGGTCGCAGAGGTCGGTGGTGCAAGGGTTGGAGTCGCTGCAGTTGCGTGGCGTGCCGCCGCCGGCGCACTGCCCGTTGACCGCGTTGCAGGTCGCGCCGCTCGCGCAGAAACTGTCGCAGTAGCCCGGGATGGGGACGTTGCGGCAGCCGATGGCCGGGTCGCAGGTCGACGTGACGCAGGGCCCCGGGGCCGCGCACGCCGACGGGTTGGGCGTCGACACGCAGCGGCGCATCGACTCGTCGCAGCGGTCGGTGGTGCACCCCACGCGGTCGTCACAGGTCGGCGCCGTCCCGGCGAGGCACCCGCGCGCCGCGTCGCAGGTCTCCGCCCCGTTGCAGAAGGCCCCGTCGTCACAGCGCGCCCCATCGGCGACGCTCGCGCACGCCCCCGAGGCGGGGTCGCAGCGGTCGATGGTGCACTCCACGCCGTCGTCGCAGCGCACCGCGGTGCCGGGCACGCACCGGTTGCCGTCGCAGCGCTCGAGCCCGTTGCAGCGCGTCTCGTCCTGGCAGTCGCGGTCGGCGGTGCAGTCGACGCGGGTGCAGCCCATGGTGGCCTCGCAGACCTCGCGCGTCCCGCAGACGGAGGTGTCTGGCCGGTGCACGCAGGCGCCCGCGGTCTCGTCGCAGGAGTCCGCGGTGCACTCCACCCCGTCGTCGCAGGAGCCCGGGCAGCGCGAGGAGACCCCGTCGCCCGGGGGCGCGTCCGGCGCGTCGGCCGCGATCACGTCAGCGGCGGCGTCGGCGATCGCCGCGTCGACGGCGTCGTCCGCCGGGGCGTCGGGGGCGTCGAGGGTGGTGGCGTCGGGCGGGGAGGCGTCGGGGGTCGCGGCGTCGTCGCCGGCGTCGAGGGCTGCGGGGGCGTCGGTCACCGCGAGGTCGGCGCGGGTGCCGGTGTCGAGCACGGTGGCGAAGCGATCGAGGCGGGAGCCGTCGGGGTCGACCAGCACGGAGCACGAGGCGGCGAGCGCTCCGCAGGCGGCGAGCAGGGCGGCGCGCTTCATCAGAACCGACCGCCCAGCGAAAGGGAGCCGCCGGCGGCGGTCGCCATGGCGCTGACGGTCACCCGCGGGCGGAAGTCGGTCTTCACGAAGAGCACCACCGACGCCACGGCGCCGGCCAGGGTGACGCCCATCGCAACGTCGGACCACGTGGCGAGCTGCGACGCGCGCGCGGCCTCGTCGCGGCCGCGGGCCTGGAGCGCGGCGAGGTCGCCGCCGCCTCCCTGGATCTCGTTGACGGTCGCGTCGAAGTCCGCGTTGGCGGAGAGGGCGAGGGCGCCCGCGGCGATCCACCCGATGGCCGCGGCGCCGGTGACGCCCGCGACCGCGTAGAAGACCGCCGGCGGCGGGCCGCGGCGCACGCTGTCGTGCTGGGGGTCCTGGTGGGGGTCGACGACCGGCGGAGCGGCGACCGTCGGGGCAGCGACCGCTGGCGTGGGCGAGGGCTCGACGACGGGGACGGGCGTCGGCGCAGGGGCGTTGCGCTCCATCGAGAGGGTGAGCACCTGCGCCTGCCCGGCGGCGATGTCGATCTCCCGGCGCACCGTCGTGTAGCCCTCGCCGAGGGCCTCGATGAGATGGTGTCCAGGCACGACGTGGGCCGGGCGCGCGAGGGAGATCGCCTGGCCGTCGAGGGTGACCGCGAGGCCCAGGACGTCGGGGGGCGTGACCGTCAGCTGGATCTCCCCTATGCGCCCGCGAAGCTGGCCGATCTGGGTCTCGACCTGGGTGATCTGGGCCTCCGGGGCCGAGGGGGTCTCCGCGAGGAACTGCTCGAAGTGGAAGATCGCCTCGGTGGGGCGGTCGAGGTGCGCGTAGCAGTTGGCCATGTTGACCCGCACCGAGGGGTGCGGCGCGAGGCGGTACGCGCTCTGGAACTCCTCGAGCGCGGGCGCCCACTGGCCGCGGGTGTAGGCCGCGACGCCGAGCTGGAAGTGCCGTCGCGCCTCGGCCCGGTCGGCCACGGAGGGGCCCTCCGGGGGCGTCTGCGCGCCCGCGACGTGAGCGACGGAAAGCGCGGCGAACAGGACCAGGGGACCGAACGACCATCGTTGCACCACGCACCTCCTGAGGGGCTGCGCAGGTCGAAGGGTGGACGACTTCGGGCTCCGGTGACCGACGCGGCGAGGCCGACAGTATCAGACCGTCGCGCCGCGTCGCAGCGGTCTCGTCGGCCTCAGATGATCTTGATCGTGCTGGGGTCGAAGGTCGCGGCCGCGGGCCTGGGGTCCATGTTCCGCAGGGTGTCGACGATGGTCCGCGCGACGACGAGGTTGCGGTA
>CAIOSS010000233.1 GCA_903860995.1 uncultured delta proteobacterium
GCGGGGGTCGCTGGCGCCGTCGCCGGGTCGCTGACCCTCGCGCGGGGCGGTGCGCCAGAGGTACGGCGCGAGCGACGCGGTGGCGGCGGTGACGAGCAGCGCGAGCAGGATGATCGCAAGCCCGCCGCGGCGGGTGAGGCGCAGCGCGGCGCCCCGCTGGTGCTGCGTGACGGTGGTCGGCGCGTCGGTGGCGCCGGCGGCCCACACCGCGTGGTGGTAGCGCCCCTGCCCCGCCAGGAAGGCGAAGTAGAGCGCCACGAGGGTGCCCAGGAGCCCGAGCGCAGTCGGGTCCCACACGCCGTCCTTCACCCCGACCTCCCAGTACCGCACGCCGCCGTGCTGCTCGATGACGGTGAGCATCGCGCCCACCCAGCACACCGCCGGGAGCCAGAGGGTCGCCAGCAGCGCGCGCCGCTGCATCGCCGCGTGCCCGCAGCTGACGCTCGTGAGGAAGGCCACGGCCCCGCCGGCGACGCGCGGCCCGGCGGCGATGGCGACGGTGCACGCGAGGGTGATGATCGCGAACCACACCACCCCCTGGACCACCCAGGCCCGCAGGCGGAGCAGCGCGAGGAGGTTGCCCAGCGCGACGCCGAGGGTGCTGGCCACGACGAGCACCGGGAGCAGCACCAGGAGCTCGGGGTCGGCGCCCCAGTACCGAAACGCCGCGCCCAGCAGCACGACGTAGCCCGACACCAGGAGCAGCCAGTAGGTGGCCAGCAGCCAGCGGGCGCGGGCGAAGGCCTCGACGAGGGGCTCCCGGGGGGTACCCCCGCGCCACCAGGGCGGGAGGATCATCGGGCGCCGCAGGTCGTCGACCGGGGTCACGTCGCTTGGAGCGTGTGGAGGGCGAAGGACTTGGTGCCGGTGTCGACCTGGTGCCCGGAGACCACGCCGATGGTCTCGCCGTCGTGCATCGGGAGCGTCGCGCGGGCGACGCGGGCGGCCAGCGCGAGGGTCTCGTCGGCCGCGTCGGGGAGCGCGTGAACCACCGGGATCACGCCCCACTGGAGCGCGAGCCGCTGGGCCACCTCGCGCTTGGATGTGAGGGCGATGATGGGCGCGCGGGGGCGAAACTCCGCCACCATGTCGGCCGTGCGCCCCGAGCGGGTGAACACCACGATCGCCGCGAGGCGGGCGTGCCGCGACGTCAGCGAGGCCGCCGCCGCGCAGGCGTGGGTGAAGTCCCAGTCGAGGCGCGAGATCTGCGGCTCGGTGAGCTTCGCGTAGAGCGGCGAGGCCTCGATCTCGCGGACGATGGTGTCCATCATCTGCACCGTGACCACGGGGTAGCGCCCGCTCGCGGTCTCGCCGGAGAGCATCAGCACGTCGGTGGCGTCGAGCACGGCGTTGGCCACGTCGGCCGCCTCGGCGCGCGTCGGCCGCGGCGAGCGGATCATGGAGTCGAGCATCTGCGTGGCCGTCACCACCAGCTTGCCCTGCGCGTTGGCCAGCTGGATGGCCCGCTTCTGCGCGAGCGGAACCTTCTCGGGCCCGAGCTCCACGCCGAGGTCGCCGCGCGCCACCATGATCCCGTCGCAGGCGGCGATGATGGCCTCCAGGTTGTCGATGGCCTCGGGCTTCTCGATCTTGGCGATGAGGGGGATGCCCTCCCCCACGGCGAGGCGCGCCTCGTGGAGGTCGCTCGCGTGCCGCACGAAGGAGAGCGCCAGGTAGTCGACCCCGAGCTCGCGGGCGAGGAGGGCGTCCGCGCGGTCCTTGTCGGTGAGCGCGGGCACGCTGAGCTTCGCGCCGGGGACGTTGATGCCCTTGCGGTCGGAGAGGGTGCCGCCGACCTCCACCGCGCAGTCGACGTCCTCGTCGTGGATGGCCGTCACCCGCAGCCGCAGCAGCCCGTCGTCGAGGAGCACCGGGTCGCCGACGCGGAGGTCCTTCCACAAGGGGTAGGTCATGGAGACGGAGTGCACGTCACCGGGGACCTCCCGGGTGGTGAGCGTAAAGGCCGCGCCCTCGATGAGCTCGACGGGCCCGCTGGCGAAGGTGCGGCAGCGGATCTTCGGCCCCGAGAGGTCGCCGAGGATGGCCACGTCGCGCCCGGCGCGCGCGGCGGCGGCGCGGATGTTCTTCACCGCGGCGCGGTGCTCGTCGGGCACGCCGTGGGAGAAGTTCACCCGGAAGCCGTCGACGCCGGCCCCGATGAGGGCATCGAGCACGCCGGGCTCGCGGCTCGCGGGACCCACCGTCGCGAGGATCTTGGCTCTACGCATGGGCGAACGATGGCACGCGTCGCAGCGGGCCCACAATGGGCGTGCGGCCGCGACCGGCGCCCCGAGGCCCGACCCGGCGCGAACGGCCCGTTCCGCCTCGCGGACGTGCGGTGTTATCCCCGGGATAACGCCCCGCGGCAGTGGGTGATCCCGACTACCGTGACGCAGGGTGCCTGTGCTAGTCCCCCGGCCCGGAAGAGGAGCGATGAAGACGATGATGCACGGCGCCCACGCGAACATCCTAGATGCGGTCGGCAACACCCCGATCGTCCGCCTGAACCGGGTGGTCCCGCCCGACCTGGCGGCGGAGATCTACGTGAAGTGCGAGTTCATGAACCCCGCGGGGTCCACGAAGGACCGCATCGCGATCAACATCATCAACCGCGCCGAGGCCGAAGGGCGGCTCAAGCCCGGCGGCACCATCGTCGAGGCCACCAGTGGCAACACCGGCGCCGGGCTCGCCATGGTCGCCGCGGTGCGCGGCTACCGCACCATCTTCGTCATGCCCGACAAGATGTCCCAGGAGAAGATCTCGGCGCTCCGGTCCTGGGGCGCCAAGGTGGTGGTGTGCCCCACGGCGGTCGAGCCCGCCGACCCGCGCAGCTACTACTCCGTCGCGCGGCGGCTCTCCGAGGAGACCCCCAACGCCGTCCTCGCGAACCAGTACCACAACCCCGCCAACCCGGAGGCCCACTACCTCTCCACGGGCCCGGAGATCTGGGCGCAGACCAACGGCGAGTTCGACGCGTTCGTCTCGGGCATGGGCACCGGCGGCACCCTCTCGGGCACCGGCAGGTACCTCAAGGAGAAGAACCCCGCGATCCAGATCGTGGGCGTCGACCCCGTGGGCTCGGTCTACTACGACTTCGTCAAGCACGGGCAGGTGACCCGCGCGTTCTCGTACAAGGTCGAAGGCATCGGCGAGGACTTCTTCCCGACCACCATGAACCTCAAGATCCTCGACGACTGCGTGCGCGTCGACGACCGCGAGTGCTTCATGATGACCCGCGACCTCGTGCGCCTGGAGGGCATCTACTGCGGCGGCTCGTGCGGCGCGGCGGTGGCCGGGGCCATCAAGTGGGCCCAGTCGCGCAACAAGAAGGAGCGCATCCTGGTGCTGCTCCCCGACAGCGCCGGGCGCTACCTCAGCAAGATCTTCAACGAGGACTGGATGCGCGAGAACGGCTTCACCGGCACCGAGGCCTCCCTCGGCACGGTGCGCGAGATGATGCAGTCCCGCAGCCAGCAGCTGGTGACGGCGCGCTCCGACGACACGCTGCGCAACGTCATCGCGAAGATGAAGTCCCTGGGCATCTCGCAGCTGCCGGTGGTCGACGGCGAGCACATCCGCGGCATCGTCACGGAGGTCGACGTGCTGCGCAACCTCGTGTCGGGCGAGGCCAACATGGACGGCACCATCACCAACATCCTCGACAGCGACTACGCCACGGTGACCCCGGATACGCGGGTCGACCTGCTCCAGAGCGTGCTCGCGGAGGCCAAGGTGGCGCTCGTCGCGGACGGCACCCGGCTGCTCGGGCTCGTCACCAAGATCGACCTCATCGACTACCTCTCGAAGCGCGTCACCGCGGTGGCCGAGTCGAAGCCCGGCTGAGCGGCGGAGCGTGATCATGGCCCACCCCCCCGTCGCCCTCATCACCGGCGCCAACGGCGAGATCGGTCGCTCGCTCCTCGAGCGCCTCCACGCCGACGGCCGCTACCGCGTGGTCACCCTCGACCTCACGCCCCTGCCCGAGCGCTTCCGGCCGATGTGCCACGAGACCTACGCGGGCAACATCCTCGACCGCTACCTGCTCGACCAGCTCGCGGCGCACCACGAGATCGAGGTGGTGTTCCACCTCGCGGCGCTGCTCTCGACCCGCGGCGAGCGCGACCCCGACCTCGCGCACCAGATCAACGTCGAGGGCACGCTGCACCTCATGCGCATGGCGCAGCAGCAGTCGGCGCGGCTCGGCCGGCCCGTGCGCTTCATCCTCCCGAGCTCCATCGCGGTGTACGGCGTGCCCTCGCTCGACGAGAAGGCCGCCCACCCGCGGGTGACCGAGGCGCAGTTCCTCGAGCCCATCACCATGTACGGGTGCAACAAGCTCTACTGCGAGCACCTCGGCCGGTACTTCATGCGCCACTACCGCTCCGTCGGGCCGGTGGCGGCCAACGCGCGGCTCGACTTCCGCGCCCTGCGCTTCCCCGGGCTCATCTCGGCGGACACCGTGCCCTCCGGGGGGACGAGCGACTACGGGCCCGAGATGATCCACCACGCCGCGCAGGGGAAGCCCTACGCGTGCTTCGTGGGTCCGGAGGCGCGGCTGCCCTTCATGGCGATGCCCGACGCCGTGCGCGCCCTGCTCCAGCTGCTCGACGCGCCCGCCGAGGCGCTCACCCTCCCGAGCTACAACGTCGGGGCCTTCAGCCTGTCGGCGCAGGAGTTCGCCGACCGGGTGAAGCAGGCCTTCCCGGGCGCGGACATCACCTTCGCGCCCGACGCCGGCCGCGCCCGCATCGTGGACTCGTGGCCCGGCGACGTCGACGACGCCAGGGCCCGCGCCGACTGGGGTTGGGCTCCCGCCTACGGGCTCGACCGTGCCTTCGACGAGTACCTCGTGCCCGCGGTGCGCGGGCGCTACCTGGCGTAGTCCGCGCTTTCCGCGCGCCCCTCCCGTGACATAACCTCGGCGCTGCGCGCATGTCGACGGCCAACCCCCAGCGCCTCGGTCGATACATCGTCACGCGGCGCCTCGGGGTGGGCGGCATGGCGGAGGTCTTCCTCGCCCGCTCGCGCGGCGCGGAGGGCGTCGACAAGTCCCTGGTGGTCAAGCGCATCCTCCCGGACTTCGCGGAGAACCCGCATTTCCGAACGATGTTCGTCGACGAGGCGCGGGTCGCGATGCGGCTCAACCACCCCAACCTCGTGCAGGTGTACGGCTTCGAGTCCGACGGCCCGACCCTCCTGCTCATCATGGAGCACGTCGACGGGCCCGACCTCGGGCTGCTGCTCGCGACGGCCCACCGCGCGGGCGAGAAGGTCCCCTACGCGGTCGCCGCGCACGTGCTGCGGGAGCTCTCGCGCGCCCTCCACTACGCCCACGAGCGCCTCGACGAGCAGGGCCGCGCCCTCGAGATCGTCCACCGCGACGTGTCCCCTGCCAACGTGCTGCTCTCCTACGAAGGGGCGGTGAAGCTCGGCGATTTCGGCATCGCCCACGCGCGCTCGGCGTCGTTCACCGAGACCGGTCTCGTCCAGGGCAAGTACGGTTACATGGCCCCCGAGCAGGCCCGCGGCGAGCCCGTCGACCGGCGCGCCGACGTCTTCGCGCTCGGCGTGGTGCTCCTCGAGCTCCTCCTCGGGCGGCCGTGGTTCGCCGACGTCCCTGACGCGCACTCCCTCCTCGCCCAGGTGCGCGAGGGCCAGCTGCCCGACCCCGACGTGCTGGTGCCCGACGCCCCGGAGGCCCTGCGTGCCGTCGTGCGCCGCGCGATGCGCCCCCGCGCCGACGAGCGCTACGCCACGGCGCGCGAGGTGGCCGTCTCGCTCAACGGCTTCCTGCACATGGCCGAGCAGCAGGCCGACGCGATCACCCTCGAGCAGTTCGTCGAGAAGATCATGCCCCGCCGGCGCGCGAGCAGCTCGCCCGCGTCGCTGTCGTCGCGGCCGCCCCCGCCGGCGTACAGCTCGCTCCCGACCGTGGGGCCGGGCTCGCTCATGCCCGACCACTTCGGCGCGGCGATGGACGGCGTCGGGCGCACCATGCTCGCGTTCGACCCCTACGCGAGCGTGACCCAGCCCGAGCTGATGCTGCTCTCGGACATCTCGGCGCCCCGCGCGCCCCGCGTCGACGCCGTCGGCGCCGTGCGCGAGCGCGTCAACGTGGCGGTCATCGTCGGGCGCATGTCCCGGCCGGCCCACTCGCCCGAGACCCGCGCCCTCGTCTCCCTCATCGACGCCCTCGCCTTCAAGGCCGCCGCCACCCTCGAGTGGAACGGCGACGACCGCTTCACCCTCCTCGTCGGCGTGCTCCGCCCGCAGGTCGACGACCCCCTCCGCGCCGCGCGCCTGGCGCTCGACCTCCTCGACGCCGCGCGCACCCTCGCGGCCGACCTCGAGAGCGTCGACGAGGCCCTCGTCGAGCTCGCGCCCACCCTCGGCCTCGGGCTCGCCCGCGGGCTCGTGGCCTGCGCCTTCGACCCCGACGGCGTCCCGATGCGCTTCGAGCCCGTCGACGACGCGCTGCCCATCGCCAACGGCCTCGCCGCCGCCGCGCGCCCCGGCGAGGCCCTCCTCGGCGCAGCGCTCGCGCGCTTCGTCCGCCGCGCCTTCGTGCTGCGCGAGGCCCCCTCCCGGGGCCCCCGGGCCTGGGCGCTCGAGCGCATGCGGGGGCGCTCCGAGCGCGACGCCTCGGCGGAGGTACAGGGCTTCGGGCTGCTCGGGCGCGAGGTCGCGATGGGGGAGCTACGCGACGCCTACGGCGCCGTGATCTTCACCGAGCTCGGAGCGGCGCGGCGGGTGGTGGGCGAGCTCGGCATCGGCAAGTCCACTCTGCTGGGCGCCTTCGCCGAGGGGCTCCTGGCCGGCCCCGCGCCCACCCGGGTGCTCCGCGTCGAGGCCTCGCTCGGCACGAGCCGCGTGCCCTTCGCCCTCATCACGCAGCTCCTCCACCAGTTGCTGGTGCTCCAGCGCGACGCCGAGCCGCTGCTTCCCTCGGACCTCGTCGACCGCGAGGTGCTCGGCCGCGCGCTCGACCGCGCCGTGCAGCGCTGGGGCGCCGGCACCCTCGGGCGGCGGGCGGCGGTGCGGGCGCTGCGCTCCTGCCTGGGGCTCGACCCCCACGACGAGTCCGCCGAGACGGCGATCACCCGCGAGCTCGCGCTGGTGCTGCGCCCGATGCTCTCGGAGACCGCCCACGACGGGCCGCTGGTGCTGCTGCTCGACGGCCTCGAGCTGGCCGACTCGCCCAGCCGCGCGCTGGTGGCCGACCTCGCCCGGCGCCCGCCCGGGTCGCCGGTGCTGGTGGTGCTCGCGCTGCGCGACGACGACGCGCTCCAGGGCGAGCTCGGCGGCGTGCCGGAGATCGTCGTGGGGCCGCTCGACGGCGAGGCGCGGCGCAGGCTCATCGCGCAGTCCCTCGGGGCCGACCACGCGAGCGACGCGCTGGTGCAGGAGGTCAGCGCGGTGGTGGGCGGCAACCCCCTCGCGATGCTGGAGATGATCGAGGCGCTGAGCGAGCGCGACCGGGTGCGCGCGCGGGCGCAGCTCGACGGCGCGGGGGAGATCGTCGCCGACCTGGTCACCGACGACCGCGGCGAGGCCCTGCTGCCCGGCACCCTCGACGAGGTGCTCGCGGCCCGCATCGACGCGCTGCCGCCGTCGAGCCGCGCGCTGCTCCGGTGGTGCGCCCTCTGCGAGGCCGAGCTCACCCGCCCGGTGGTCGACGCCCTCGGCGGCCCGGAGGGTCCGCGGGTGCGCGCGCGGCTGGTGACCGACGGCATCCTGGTCGAGACCTCGGGCGCGGCGGAGGCGGCCCCGGTGCTCTCCTTCGCGCACGCGGCGCTGCGCCGGCTGCTGCGCGCGGCGGTCGACCCGACGGCGCTGCCGGCGATGCACGCGCGGCTGGCAGAGGTGCTCGAGCGCCAGGGCGTGAGCGCGGTCGGGGCGGCGCGGCACCACACGGCGCTGGCGGTGCACCGCGAGGCC
>CAIOSS010000234.1 GCA_903860995.1 uncultured delta proteobacterium
CGCGCCGGACGCGGGCGCTGTGCTCGCTGCCACGCCGACCGCGGCGGCGGTGGACGCGGGCGCACCCGCCCACACGGCGGTCCATGACGCGGGGGCGCCGGGCGGAGCGCCTGCGGGGCACGCGGGCGTCGCTCGCACACGGGAGACGCTGCGGGCGCTGGAGGCCCTGATGGCGGGCGCCGTGCCGCCGTCGGACTCCTTCGACTACACGACGCTGGCCGAGCCTTGCCTCACGGGCGTGGCGCGCGCCAACGATCGGCGACAGGGCGCGCTCGACGCGGCGCGGGCGGCCGAGGGGCTGCGTCTGCGGCGGGCGGCGGAGGCGCGGCAGGCGTCCCGCGCCCGGCAGTGGCTCGCGATGGCCTGGACCTGGGACCGCGACTGGCGCACCCGCAGCGTCAGCCGCGCGGCGAGCTACGGCTGCTACGACGGCGCCTGGAGCGACGAGCCGCTGGAGACCTGCCCCGGCGAGTGGCGTCGGCGCACCGAGGCGCTCTCGGGCTCGGTGTACCTGCTCGACGGCCAGGCGACGCAGCCCGAGCTGCACCGCCGGGTGGAGGCCGCGGCGGGGGTGCACCCCGAGGCGGAGCAGTTCTGCGAGGTGCGGGACGCGCAGCTCACGTCGGCGCGCTTGACGGTGACCTGCGCGGGCGACGGGCCGGCGGGCTACGAGCTGTGGCTGCCGCGGGAGCTGGCCGCGCCCCCGGGCGGCGCGCTCGCGGGGGTGCTGGTGGGCGACGTGCTGCGGGTCGATGGGCACCGGGTGTTGAAGCGCGAGGCCGACCCCGCGACGGGCCTTGGGGGCGTCGGGCGATGGAGCTTCCAGGAGGTCCCGGCGACGGGGGTGTCGATCGTGGAGCACGCGCGGCGCTGCGCTTTCGCCGCGCCGGGTGCGGCCGCTACCCGGTAGGGCTCAGCGCCGCGGTGCTGGTCGCTACGGCGCGCCGACAGCGATTGCGAACGACTCTGCACTCCACGCCAACACGACACCCACGGAGAATGAGCCTCCCCCGGTTTGGGGGAACCTCACCCTCTGCCCTCACGGGTTGTCAGGAGAGAAGGGCCGCAAGGGTCGCAAGGGAGCAACGGGCTGGGCGGGCAGGCGCTCCAACCGACCAGCGCGTGTCGGAGTCCTGCCTTGCTCCTCTATCCTCTCGCGAACCCGATTCGCCAGCGGAACTCCCCCTTGCGACCCTTGCGACCCTTGTGGTT
Organism: uncultured delta proteobacterium; assembly: GCA_903860995.1. GTDB lineage: Bacteria > Myxococcota_A > Polyangia > Polyangiales > SCUS01. The sequence goes on from CAIOSS010000234.1 coordinate 1,213, forward strand.
CTTCTTGCCTCCGACGCAGTCGCAGCGGTGCCCCAACGAGCGCGGAGACACATCGCGTGGGCAGCGGGCGCTCCCCTCGAAGGGCGAGACCGGTGGTCGCAGGCGTGAGCGGGTGCTCCTCAGCTCAGCGCAGCGGCACGGTGACCGTGGTGTCCTCCGCGGGGAAGCGCGCGCGGAGGTGCACGGCGCCGTTGCCGTCGCCGCGGTCGTCGAAGGTCATCGGCGTGACCCACACGTCCCGGGCGCAGTCGTTGGCCGCGCGGCACGCCTCGGCCCGCAGCCGGTGGTGCACGTAGAACCAGCTCCGCCCGTCGGGGCCCAGCACCGGGCTGCCGTGGCCGAAGGACATCCCTCCCCCCGGCACGATCAGCCGGCCCACCAGGCGCCGCGGGTTGTCGTACGCGAGCTCCTCCACCGTGGGCGCGGCCGACCAGGCCACGTGGTAGTACGCCGAGTCCCAGGCGCTGCCCGAGTAGAGCGCGTACACGTAGCGCCCTCGGCGGAAGAGCGACGGCCCCTCGGCGACGCCCCACGAGCGGCCGTCGCGCACCATCGACTCGCCCTGCCGATCGCGCGTGAACGCCAGCTGCTCGCCGCAGCGCGCGCACGCCCCGCGCAGGCGCGCCTCGGTCGCCGCGTCGTGGGGGTTGGCCACGAAGACCTGCGGCGCGCTCGCGCTGCACCGCACGGCCCACGGGTCGGCGGCGTCGAGCTCCACCAGGGAGCTGTGCTCGCCGTGGTTGGACCGCTCCCAGTCGACCCGCGGCGGGGTGTTGGTGAACCACGAGTACGAGAGCCACCAGCGGCCGTCGAGGGGGTCGCGGAAGACGTCGCCGTCGAGGCGGATGATGTGATGACAGAAGGTCCCCTGGCAGTCGCCGGAGACGCCATCGAGGCTGCGAGGGAGCGAGCCGCGCAGCGCGCAGGTGCCGACCTGCCCCCCCGCCGGGAGCGGCTCCCAGGGGTGCTCGGCGACGGCGTAGGGGCCCTCGACGCTGGACGAAGAGGCGAGGTAGAGCCCGCCGTCCTCGCCGTAGGGGGGACACGGCCGCTGCGCGCGGTCGTAGCGGCTGGCGGTGAAGGCCAGCATGAAGGCGCCGGGGCGCACCGCCACGAGCTGCGGCGCCCACAGGTGGCAGTAGTGATGTCCGTTGACCTCGATGGAGCCGCCGGGCGTGTGGGGCCGCTGGAAGGCCGCGCGAGGGAGGCGCGTCCAGCGGACCAGGTCGACGGAGCGGTAGATGGGGAAGTCCCCCTGGTCGACGGTGGCGACGAGGTAGTAGGTGACGCCGCCGCCGGGCTGCTCGACGCGAAGCACCGCGGGGTCGGGGTGGTCGCCCGCGAGCACGGGGTTGCGGCCGGTGGCCACCATCGGGGCGACCGGGACGTCGGGCGCGGCCGCGGGGACGTCCACCCTGGGGACATCACGGGGCCGGGGGATATCGATGGAGACCGGGATATCGATTGAGAACGGTATATCGATTGAGACCGGGATGTCCGGAGTGACGGGGACATCGGCGACGGCGGACGCGTCGGGGGCAGCGGGCTGTGGTACGGCGACGCAGCCTGCGAGCAGGGCCAGGGCGATGCAGCGCAGCAGCGGGGGAGTGGCGTCCATGGGCGGCGCCGGAGGGTAGCGCGATCAGCCCCCCACGGCGCCGTCGAAGGCCCTCAGCCCAGGTGCGCCCGCAGGAAGGCCGCCGTGCGCTCCCACGCCAGCGCCGCCGAGGGCGCGTGGTAGACGTTCGCGTCGCCCTCGCGCATGAACGCGTGGCCCGCGTCGTAGAAGTGCAGCGCGAAGCTGCGCCCGGCGGCGGTCGCCGCGTCGGCCAGGGCGCGCGGGCGCTCCATCGGGATGATCGGGTCGTGCATGCCGTAGTGGCCCAGCAGCGCCGCCTCGCAGCGCGACCAGTCGACGTACTCGGGATTCGGCGTCCCGTAGAAGGGCACCGCCGCCGCGAGGCCCGGCGCCCCGCAGGCCGCGGCGATGGCCATGGCGCCGCCGAGGCAGAAGCCCGTCACGCCCACCTTGCCGTTGCTGCTGGGCAGCGCGCGCAGGGCGTCGGCCGCGGCGGCGATCACCCGCACCGCATCCCGGGTATCGAGCGCGCCGGAGAGCTGCATGGCCTCGGTGGTGTCCGCGGCCACGCGGCCGTCGTAGAGGTCGACCGCGAGCGCGATGAAGCCCTCCGCGGCGAAGCGCGCGGCCATGTGCTTCATGTCGTCGTTGAGGCCGTACCACTCGTGCGCGATGACGAGGGCCCCGGCGGGGGCGTCGCCCTTGGGGAGCGCGAGGGCACCGGTCACGGTGCGGCCGGCGGCGGAGAAGGCGAATGGCTGCGTCATGGTGGCGCTTTGGTACCATGCCCGCCGGGGCGATGGCATCCCCGGCGACGGTGATAGTCTCCGCGCGATGTCAGGACGAACCTTCGCGATCGGGGACATCCACGGCGAGCTCGACCATCTCCGGACGCTGCTCTCGCGCCTGCCCGACGTGGGGCGCGGCGACACGGTGGTGTTCTTGGGCGACTACATCGACCGCGGCCCGGCCTCGCGGCAGGTCGTCGAGGTGGTGCGCGGGCTCGACCGCGACGTGGGCTGCAACGTCGTGTGCCTGCGCGGCAACCACGAGGACGCCTGGCTCAAGGTGGTCGACGAGGGCTGGCCCGGCTTCGTGATGCCCCCGGGCAACGGGTGCCTCGCCACGATGCGCTCGTACACGGGCGGGGGGATGGACGGCCCGCGCTCCAAGGAGGAGCTGCTCTCGCTGCTCACCGGGCGCTTCTTCCCCGACGAGACCATCGCGTGGTTTCGCACGCTGCAGCTCTGGTACGAGGACGAGCACGCCATCTACGTGCACGCGGGCCTCTGCATCGACGACGAGGGGAAGTACCCGCACCCGCGCTACGCCCTCCAGCCCACGGCGCTGCTCTGGACGCGCACCGAGGCCTTCTTCCGCAACTACCGCGGCAAGCGAGTGGTCGTCGGCCACACGCACACCATGGAGCTGCCGCAAGAGATCTCGACCTACACCGTCGACGACCCGACGGACCTCTGGGCGGGCCCCGCGGTGGTGGCCATCGACACCGGCTGCGGCCGTGAGGGCTTCCTCACCGCCGTCGAGCTGCCGTCGATGACCGTGTACGAGTCTCGCTGATCGTTCAGCCGAGCAGGTAGCGCTCCAGGGCGTCGGCGACCGCGTCCGGCTGCTCCTCCCACATGCCCGACGCGGCGCCCGCGACCAGCTCCCAGCGCGCGTCGCGAATCTGCCGCATGAGCTGGTGCCCCAGGGCCTGCGACGTCGGCCGCGCCCGGTCGCCCCACATCACCACCGTGGGCGCGCGCACCTTGGCGAGCTTGGGGCCCAGCGCCGACACGTCGAGCACCGCGCGCTGCATCGTCCGCCACGCGCACTCCCGCGCCTCCGGCGGATAGAACTGCTCGTACCAGGCGTCGACCACCGCGCGGTCGTAGCGGTACCCCGGCGCGAACACCTCCTTGCTGAAGTGCGCGTGGAACATCCCCCGCCCGAACCACTGCTTGAACACCAGCGAGCCCAGCACGGGGATGGCCGGCAGGCGCGTCCCGAGGCTGCGCTCCGCGGGCGCCGAGACCGGGTGCATCAGGGCGAGCCGGTCGACGATCTCCGGGTGGTCCGCCGCGAGGGTGATGGCGATGCCCGCGCCGAGGGAGTGCCCCGCGACGTGCGCCCGCGCGGCCCCGGCGCCCGCGAGCAGGTCGCAGAGCGTCTCGGCGAAGGCCTCGCGGGTGAACGCGTAGCGCGTGGGCTTCTCGCTCGCCCCGAAGCCCGGGAGGTCGGGCACGATCACCCGGAAGCGCTGGGCCAGCCGCGGGAGCACCCGACGCCACGCGCGGTGATCGGCGAATACGTCGTGGAGTAAGAGTAGGGCGGGACCGCGGCCCATCTCCTGGTAGTGCACGCGCACGCCCCGCAGCAGGAGGTCGCGGCTCTCGGCCTCCGGAATCAGGGGATCGGAGGGGGGCATTCAGCCCGCGCGGGGGGCGGGCGCGAGCGGGCGCATCCCGGCGTCGCGCAGCAGCCGGGCGTCGTCGTCGGCGTCGGGGTTGGGCGTGGTGAGCAGCTTGTCGCCGTAGAAGAGGGAGTTGGCCCCGGCCATCATGCAGAGCAGCTGGGCCTCGCGGGAGAGCGACGCGCGCCCGGCGCTGAGCCGCACCATCGACGCGGGCATCAGGATGCGCGCCGTGGCGATCATGCGAACGAGCTCGATGGGGTCGACCGGCGGTCGGTCGGCGAGGGGCGTGCCCTCGACCGGGACGAGGGCGTTGATGGGAACGCTCTCGGGGTGCGGCTGGAGGTTGGCGAGGGTGACCAGCATGCGGGCGCGGTCGCGGGTGGTCTCGCCCATGCCGATGATGCCGCCGGAGCACACCGTGATGCCCGCCTTGCGCACGTGATCGAGGGTGCGCAGCCGGTCTTCGTAGGAGCGCGTCGTGATGATGGTCCCGTAGAACTCCTTGGAGGAGTCGAGGTTGTGGTTGTAGGCGTCGAGCCCGGCGTCCTTGAGGGCCACGGCCTGCGACTCGCTGAGCATCCCGAGGGTGCAGCATGCCTCGAGGCCGAGATCCTTCACCCCGCGCACCATGCTGAGCACCTTGTCGAAGGCGGGGCCCTCCTTCACCTCGCGCCACGCCGCGCCCATGCAGAAGCGGGTGCTGCCGGCCTCGCGCGCTCGCCGGGCGGAGGCGATGACCGACTCCACGTCGAGCATCTTCTCGGTCTCGACGGGCGACTCGTACTTCGAGCTCTGCGGGCAGTAGGAGCAGTCCTCCGGGCAGCCGCCGGTCTTCACCGAGAGCAGGGTGCAGAGCTGGATGGCGTCGGGCGGATGGAAGGCCCGGTGGAGGGTCTGCGCCCGGTGCACCAGGTCGAGCAGGGGGAGGTCGTGGAGGGCGACGACCTCGGAGGTGGTCCAGTCGTGGCGCAGGGCGGGGAGCTCGGGGAGGGCGGCGTCCATTAGGGCGCGGAAGATACCACCGCCGCGCGCCCGGCCGCGAGGCGTAGCATCGCCCAGGAAAACCCACGGAGACGCCCGCTGCCAGCTTCCGCTTCGAGGAGCTCTTCGACCCCGCGGAGTACCTCCACCTCGGCGCCGCGCCCGCGCACGCTGGTCGTCGCGCGCCGGCCTTTAGAGCGGTGGCCCGGTGGGTTGGGTACACACCTTCGTGAGACCTCACCCCCAGCCCCCTCTCCATGAATGGAGAGGGGGCCAGAGCGAGACGAAATCGCTTGAATTACCGATCTTTCCCCCTCTCCATTCATGGA
>CAIOSS010000235.1 GCA_903860995.1 uncultured delta proteobacterium
CAACACCGAGGGCCCGACGCTCGCGCTCAACCAGGGTGAGATCGTGCTGCGCTGGCGGGCCGAGCCCGACGCCGAGCACATCGGCGCCGGCGTCGCGGTGATCGCTGCGATGCACGCGCTGCACCGGCAGATGGTCGAGGGCGACGGCACCTTCGGTCACGGCCCGTTCCGCCAGGGCGCCGCGGGCGACCGCGCGATCGACCCGTCGGCCCGCGCGACGGCGTGGCAGCGATTCGCCCAGGCGCGACGGCGCACCGCCACGGTGCTCACGGCGGCGGCCATCGCGGGGGTCGGCTTCCTGGCGGCGGTGATCACTCATCACCCCTGACGCTCCAACCGCCCGGCGGACCGGCGGAAGGTCGTCCCGATCAGCGCCGACCAAAGAGGGCCGGCAGGCCGTCGGCGAAGCTCAGGCCGCCGAGGGTGAACACCGAGAGGTAGATCCCTCCCACGATGAGGGCGTTGAGGAGGTGGTCCGGTCGGCGGACCTCGACGGCGCGCACACGCTCCAGGTCGACGCGGACGCCGCGGCCGGTCTCCAGGTCGGCGCCCTGCGCGAAGGGGCCCATCAGCGATGACACCCGCAGCGTGCGCACGCCCTCCGGCGCCGTGAACCGCACCTCCTGGGAGCGCAGGTCGACCGCCCCGGAGCGCGCGTCGGTGAGCGCGACCTGGCGCCACTGGGCGCAGCCGGTGGATCCTGCAAGGAGCAGCACGAGCACGCGGACGCGCGGGCTCACCGCAGGCTCCACGCGAAGGTGAGCGCGGCGCCGCGCACCGCGGGCTCACCCACCCCGACGCCGCCTGCGAGGAGGCGCAGGGAGAGGGCCGCCTCCTCGCGCGCGCCGAAGCGAAACCCGGTCTCGAGCGTGCCGCCGAGGTCGACCAGGGTCGCGCCCACCGTGGCGGACTCGCGGCCGAGCGGGCGCACGCTGCGGTCGGCGTCGACGCAGGCCGCGGAGGCCTCGCCGGAGGCGCTGCCGGCCCACAGGCCAACGCGCATCGCGATGCCCACGAAGAAGGGTGACCGCAGGGAGAACACGCGCGCCCGCACGCCGAAGGAGAGCCCCGCGTGGGCCCCCCAGCCGCTGAGGGGCTCGAAGGCGCGCGAGCCCGCGCAGGCGATCGGGGCCACCGCCTCGGAGAGCCCCCGCGGCACCGCCGTCATCACCTGCGGGCCCAGGAACTCCAGTCGACCATGGATCTCCAGGAGGTCGCTGACGGCGCGCCGGGCGTCGACGCCGAGCGCGAGCGTGAGCGCGGGCGACCACGCGACCACGCCGTCGTCCGTGCTGCGCCCGATGTCCGTGAGCACGGCCACGCCACCCTCGATCGCCGGCCGCCAGCGCCTGCGGGGCGCGCGCACGCCCTCGTCGTCGCGGCGCCGGGCGGCGGGGGTCGGCGCGACCGCGGCGGGTGGCACGTCGACGACGGTCTGCGCGGCGACCGCCTGGGCGAGGACGATCGTGAGCGCCGGGCTCATCGCCCCGGCAGCGGGAAGGGCAGCGGGAAGGGCAGCGGTGAGCCGCCGCTCCCCTGCGGGGCGCTGAGCACCGGCGGGCGAACGCCGGCGCGCCACTGCGACGCCCATAGCTGGATGACGGGCCGGCGGAGGGCCGCGGGCGGATGCGAGCGCACGAAGTAGAGCAGCGGCGAGCTGCCGCGGAGGCCCTCGAGGCGCTCGAAGAAGTTCATGCTCATGACGGCGCCGTCCTCGGTCCAGCGGCCGGTGGTGCGGCGCGAGCCCGTGTCGAGGACGTCGACGGTGCCCCAGGTGTCGGCCTCGAGCTCCAGGGGCTGGTTGAAGAGCGGCGTGAGCGAGGAGACCGAGCGCGCGAGGTCTTCGAGGTCGCCCTGCTGCGCGGTGGCGGGCGCCCCGTTGGCGCACCCCGTGTGGCCCCGGTAGTGGTGGGCGAGCTCGTGCCCGAGGATGAACGCGATCTGGACGTCGTAGAGGTACCGCTGCCGCGCGAGCTTCTGTGGATTGAGGGCCATCGCAGCGGGCACCGCGCCGTCGGGCAGGCCGCGCACCATCTGCTCCTGGTTGATCATGCGCACGGTGCGGTCGGTGTAGTCCTGGAGGAGGTGCGTGCCCGCGACCTCGTCGACGGCGCGCGCCTCGGCGGTGGCGGCGTGCAGCACGAGGATCGCTGCGGTCGCGACCATGAACGCGCGCCCCCCGCGGGTGCACCCGGCCGCGGCGTTCACCTCCGTGAGGGTGTTCATGAAGTTGAGCGGGATGTTCGCCACGCGGGCCCGGTGGTTGGGGTCGAGGTTCGCGGCGAGCGTGTGGATGAGGTACTGCGCCTCCTGCTCCAGGAAGGGCAGCGCGAAGGACCCGTCGGGCTCCAGCGCGCCCGGCGGGAGGGGCGCGGTCTCGGTCGCGATCGCGCCGGGGGTGCCGGGGTTGACCGGCGGGTTTGGGCCGGGCTGCGGCGTTCCGAGCGTGGGCAGCCCGGGGATCACCGGGATGGGGATGCCGAAGGGCCCCGTCTGGGTGGTGGGCGCGGGGGTGGGTGCGGGCGCGGGAGCGAGCGTCGGTACGGCGGTCGGCGCGGGCGCGGGGGCGCCCGAGGCCGTCTCCTCCCGTCGGCGACACGACGCGAGCATCAGCGCAAACACCAGGGCGGAGCGGGTGAGGTGGGTCATTCGTTCCTTCGGAGGAGCTCGATGATCGCGTCATGGACTCGCGGACGCAACGCGCGAATCCCCACGGCGTCGCGCGACGGATGCACCCGGTTGGAGATCAGCGCCACCGCCACGTCGAGCTCCGGATCGCACCACACCGACGTACCCGTGAACCCGAGGTGCCCGAAGGCGCGCGCCCCGAAGTAGCGCCCCGCGGACGAGCCCCCGGCGCTCACGCCGTCCCATCCGAGCCGGTGCGTCCCCCCGGGCCGCGCCGCGGTCATCGCCGCGAGGCTGGCCCGCGTGAGCCACGGACCCCCGTCGCGCAGCCCATCGAGGCACGCGCGCCCGAGCGCGGCGACCGCGACGGCCGTGCCGAAGATCCCGGCGTGCCCCGCGGCGCCGCCGAGCGCGTAGGCGTTCTCGTCGTGCACCTCGCCCTGCACCACCCGGCCCCGCCACGGGCACCGCTCCGTCGGGGCGACGCCCGCGTCGCGCCAGCGCGGCCCGACCCCCCGCGCGTGGAGCGCGTCGAGCCCGAGGGGGGCGATCACCTCCCGGCGCACGAGCGCGTCGATGCTGGCTCCCGCCCGCGCCGCGATGGCCTCGCCCGCGAGGATGTATCCCACGTCGCTGTACACGGCCGCGCCGCCCGGGGAGGGGACCGAGGCGCCGAGGCGATCGAGCACCATGTCGCGCGCTGCGGCCGTGCCGCAGTCGGCGAGGGGGACGTCGGCGTACGCCCCGACCCACGCGGGCAGCCCGGCGCGGTGGGAGAGCAGCGCGTCGAGGCGCAGCGCCGCCGCGGCCTCGCCGAAGCGCCCGGGCCAGAGCGCCCCGATGGGCTCGTCGAGGGCGAGCGCGCCCGCCGCGGCGAGGCGCAGCGCCGTGAGCGCCGTAAGCGGCTTGGTGAGCGACGCGAGGTCGTAGGACGTGTCGTCGCGCACCGGGCGATCGGCCGAGCCGTCGAGGGCGCCGACGGCGAGGTGCAGCATCGGCGAGCCGCGGAGCGAGAGCGCCAGCTGCGCTCCCGGGGTCGCACCTCCCTCGATGGCGTCGAGGAGCATCGGCCGCAGCGCGCGCTCGAACTGGTCGGGGGTCGGGGCGTCACGCATCGGGGCGAAGGATACGGCGGCGTGCGCGGAAGGGGTGGCGCGGGAGGGGTGTTCGGGTATGGTGCGACGCCCTTCATGACCAACCCCCAGGACGACGCCTTTCCCCGACGGTGCCGCGACCTTGCCGCAGTGGGCGGCACGCTGCGCGCCAGCGAGGACGACTTCCGCGTCGATGAGATTGCCTCGTATGAGCCCTGCGGCGAGGGGGAGCACACGTACCTGCGCTTCGAGAAGCGGGGCATGACGACCCCGTACGCCATCTCGCAGATCGCGCGCGTGCTGAAGATCCAGGCGCGGGACGTCGGCTACGCGGGGATGAAAGACCGGCACGCGGTCACCACGCAGACCGTCAGCCTGCCGCGGGTCGACCCCGAGCGCGTGTCGGCCATGGAGATTCCGGGGCTGCGGGTGCTCTCCGTCACGCGCCACCGTAACAAGCTCCGCACCGGGCACCTCCGGGGCAACCGCTTCGAGCTGCGCGTGCGCGACCTGCCCGACGGGGTCGCTCCGACGATCGCGCGGGCCCTCGACATCGCGGAGGTCATCGGCCGCGCGGGCGTGCCCAACTACTTCGGTGAGCAGCGCTTCGGGCGCGAGGGCGACAACGCCGCGCGGGCGCGGCAGTGGCTGTCCGGGGAGAGCGCCGGGCCGCGCGACCCGCACCAGCGGCGCTTCCTGGTCTCCGCGCTGCAGTCGGAGCTGTTCAACGCGTGGCTGGGGGCCAGGGTGCGAGACGGGCTCCTCGACGCGCACGTCGAGGGTGACCTCGCGGCGCGCGGGGCCTCGGGCCGACCGTGGCTCATCACTGCCGACGACGCGGCGCTGCTGTACCCCGCCCGCGAGGCTTCGCCGACGGGTCCGATGTTCGGCCGCTCGATGGATCGACCCACCGGCGAGGCCGAGGCGCGCGAGGATGCCGTCCTCGCGGGAGCATCGCTCGACCGGGCCTTCTTCGACCGCATCGGCCCGCTCGCCGAGGGCACCCGCCGCCCGGCGCGGGTCTTCGTCGAAGACCTCGCGGTCACCGTCGACGGCGACGCGCTGCTCTTCTGCTTCACGCTCGCCCCCGGCGCCTACGCGACGGTGGTGATGCGCGAGTTCGGGGTCTCGTCGCCCGCGGCGACTTCTGTTGAAACCGGGTCCACGGAGGAGCATCCCACCCCGCGACCCGAACCGACGCCTGCCGGTTAGCGCCGGGCGAACTACAGGTAACGCATGCACTCAGGTGGCTTCTCTCTCATTCGGCTCTTCACCTCCTTCGCGATGCTCGGCGCGGAGTGGGTGATGTGGGTCCTGGTGGCGCTGTCGGTGGCGTCGGTGGCGGTGATGCTGGAGCGCGCGCGGTACTACCGCTCGCTCGACGACGACCTGGAGAAGCTGAGCGACGAGGTGCGGGCGCTGCTGCGCAAGGGCGACCTGGCGGGGGCGAAGTCCCGGCTGGAGAAGTCGTCGTCGCCGGCCTCGGTGGTGGCGCTGGCGGGCCTCGCGGAGTTCGACAGCGGCCTGAAGAGCGCCGAAGAGGCGATGGCGGGCGCGACGGTGCGGGTGAAGCTCAACCTCGAGCGCTACCTCGCCTTCCTCGGCACCGTCGGCAACAACGCCCCCTTCGTCGGCCTCTTCGGCACCGTCATCGG
>CAIOSS010000236.1 GCA_903860995.1 uncultured delta proteobacterium
CGCGGGTCTGCACCCACGCGCGCTCGTCCTCGCTGCGCCGCGCGGTGCAATGGCCGCAGCGCTGGTTGCAGGTCTCGTGGGTGACGACCAGCTCCGAGCGCACCGGTCAACCCAGCACGGTGAGCCGGCGCCGCGAGTCGACCTCCACCGCGGGCCGGTCGAGGTCCTCCGGGCGCACCAGCCACGGCGGCTCGGGGACCTCCTCCAGCTCGTAGAACCCGCCGCAGAACACCGCGTGCGGACACGGCGCGCACGCGGGCTTCTTCACCCGGCGCTCGGCGAGGTACTCCGCGAGGTTCACGTCCTCGTTGTTCACGAAGATCATGTGACGCTGGAGCTTGAGCAGGTCGCCCAGCATGAAGCGCTGGTACCCGGGCATGAAGCAGAACGGCAGGTTGATCACCTGGAACTTCATCCGATCGCCCCAGCGGTCCATGACCCCCATGGCGATGGTCGCGGCGGCCTGGGTATCCGGCGAGATCCACTTCGTCGCGCGCCCGAAGGGCGTCAGGAACTGGATGTTGAGCCAGCGCAGCCCGAGGTCCCACGCGAGCTGCGTGATGGCCTCGAGGTGGGCGTGGTTCCCCTTGGTGACGGTGATGTTCATCCCGAGCTCGACGCCCGGCGGCGCGTGCTTCACGCAGTGGCGGATGCCCTGCACGGTCTGCTCGAAGGCCTCCGCGACGCCCACCTGCTGGGCGTGCGACTGCGCGTCGTGGCCGTGCACGCTGAAGAGCAGCGTGGTGAGGCCCGAGCGCACCAGCGAGCGGGCGAACTTCTCGTAGGCGCAGAGCCGCCCGTTGGTGGTGACGTTGACGCGCTCGTAGCCCGCCGCGCGGGCGTAGCGGACGAGGGGCACGAGCTCGGGGTTGAGCGTCGGCTCGCCGCCGTCGAAGTCGACCATGGTGACGCCGAGCGCGCGGTACCGATCGAGGTGCTCGCGCTGCCTCGTCGGGTGCCCGTCGACCTGCGTGCGCGTGCCCACCGCGCAGAAGGTGCAGCGGTTGTTGCACACGTAGGTGACGTTCATGATGACCTTCTGCGGCCCCTCGCTGGCGTGCAGGCGCTGCTCGAAGGTCCAGCGAAAGCGGGCGAGCTCCTCGGGCGTGACGCTCATCCCGGGCTGGCTCGGCGCCACCTGGAAGCGGGGGCCCCAGTCGTCGACCACCGGCAGCGCGCGGCCGCGGGCGAGCGCGGTGCCCGGCAGCGGCGTCGCGTACTGCACCGCCGGCCAGGCGCCGTGGCGCTCGTAGAGGTCCATGGCGAAGCGCAGCGTCTCGTTGATCTCCGCGGCGCTCTCCCCGGGCAGCCCGATGATGTAGTGGATCATCAGCGCGACCCCCGCGGCCTGCGCGGCCTCCGCGGCGCGCACGATGGCGCCCAGGTCGAGCCGCTTCTTCACCACCTCGGTGACCACGCGCTGCGAGCCGCTCTCGGCGCTCACGCTCACGGTCGTCACGAGGCCCTTCATGCGCGCGAGGTGTTCGGGCTCCAGGTAGTCCGCGCGCATGCCGTTGGGCACGTCGAAGCACACCCCCAGCCCCGCCACCGCGTCGAGGAAGCCGTCCCAGTGGCGCTCGTTGACGTTGATGAGCTCGTCGAGCACCTCGAGCCGCGTGGCCCCGTGCTGCGCGACCATCGCCGCGAGGTACGCCCGCAGCCGCTCGCCCGAGTAGCGCCGCTGGGTCTTGGGCTCACCGACCGCCCGGCCCGGGTTGGAGCTGCAGTGCACGCAGGTGAAGGGGCACCCGCGCGAGGTCACCATCGGCAGCGTGCGGCCGTCGATGGGGAAGGCCCACGCGCCGCGGCCGAGGTCGTCCACCACGCGCGCGCAGAAGCGGTCGTGCGCGCCGAGGTCGACGAGGTCCCACGCCGGATCGGGCAGCGCGTCGAGCGAGGGCGGGGCCACGCCGCGGTGCACGCCCGCCACGGGCTCCCCCCGGCCCAGCGCCGCCAGCAGCGCGGGCACGGTGACCTCGGCCTCATACTTCACCCACGCGTCGGCCTCGGGGTAGCTCGCGAGCACATCGGAGCCGTCGGCCTCGACGTAGTGCTGGCCCGACTGGTAGGCGTCGGCGAGCACGACCGCCGCGCCTGGCAGCAGCGAGCGCAGCCCCGCGAGCAGCGGACCCAGCACGTCGTCCCGCAGCGGCGGCCGGTGGAACGGCGTGTACGCCACCACCACCGCCCCGAAGACCGCGCCCCGGGAGAGCGCGGCGCGCACGGCCGCGAGCAGGGTCTCCACCGGTGCGCCAAGAAGCGCCCGGCCGTCCGCGCGCCAGCGCAGCGCGGCGCCCGGGGTGGCGAAGGCGTCGAGGAGGGTGACCGGGTGACCGGCCGCGCGCAGCACGGCGGCGAGCTGCACGGCCCCGAGGTCGCTGAAATAGGGGTAGTCGATGAAGTCCCGGGCCACGCTCACGGGCGGATGCAGCACCAGCGCGGCGATCGGGGGGTCCATGCTCACGATGGCGGCAGTCTAGTGCACCTGTGGGCACAACTCACCGCGGGGGGGGTCTGGGGCCTCCCCCGCGCCGGTCGTTGCTGCCCGCGAAGCAATGATGCTACCACCCCTCGAGGCGCTGTTTCCGCGACTCTGGAGAGGACTGCGATGTTCGGCATGGGCGCATCGGAACTGATGATCATTTTGGTGATCATCCTGTTGTTGTTCGGGGCGTCGAAGCTGCCCGAACTCGGGCGCAGCCTCGGGTCGGGGCTGAGCAACTTCAAGAAGGGTCTGAAGGACGGCGATGAGCTTCCGCCAGAGCCGAAGGTCGCCGTACGCGTCGAAGAGCCTGCGAGGCCGCGCCTCGACCCGCCGGCCCCGGAGCCCCCGTCTGACGCGAAGGATTCTTGAGAGGAGTATCGCCCCCGATGGTTGACCACGAATCCCCGCCCGAGCCGACCCCCGAGCCCGCCCCCGCTGCTGCTGCCGAGGTCCAGCATGGCGTCGTGCTGCACCACTTCGACACCGGCCGCATCTGCTGCGAGATGCCGTTCGAGCACGGCGTGCTGCAGGGCGAGGGGAAGATGTACTACACGACCGGCGCGCTCTACGCGACGGAGACCTACGCGCGCGACGTGCTCAACGGCCCGACGAAGCTCTACTACCCCAGCGGGATGCTCCAGGCCGAGCTCGAGTACGTCAACGGCCTGCTCGAGGGCACCATCCGGGAGTCCTTCTCCACCGGCCCGGTGGAGTCCGTGATCGAGTACCGCAAGGGCCGCAAGAACGGCATCACCGAGGTCTACAACGAGGCCGGCGTGCTGGAGTCCCGCAAGACCTACCTCGAAGACGTGCTCACCGGCACCGAGCGCGTCCCCCCGCCCGCGAAGCCCTGAGAGCCCCCGCTCACGGCGCCGCGACGCCGGCGCCCATCACCCGATAGAGCCCGACGCGCACCGTCGGCGCGTCGTACCCGAGGCCCACCATGCTGGGCACCGCCGGGAGCTCGACCTCGTGCACCGGCGCCAGGCGGTAGCGCCCCTCGAGCTGCGCGCAGAACGGCCGTCCCTCCCGCGTCGAGCAGAGCGAGGTGCGCTCGTAGAAGGTCTCCCGCCCAACCCCCGCCAGGTCTTCGGAGAACTCCCCCGGGCGCAGGATGACCGGCTCCGGCCCGCCGCGGTAGTACGGCAGCATCAGCACGCGGCGCCCCACGCGCTCGACGTACCCGACCCGCGCCGAGGCCGGAATGGCCCCGCGCCACTGCCGGGCCAGCTCCTGCTCGCGCACGTCCGTCGGGAGCCTCGTCCACGTGGGCCACATGCGCCAGGATACGGTCGCCGCGAGCAGCGCCACGCCGGCGGCCACCGCGAGCCGACCCGAGCGCCGCGCGGCGACCCGGTGCAGCGCCGCCGCCGCGAGCACCAGCGCGACCGGTGCATACAGGCGCAGGTAGGCCTGATGGATCCACGGGGTGGAGAGCCCGAAGCCCACCAGGTCGGCGACGATCAGCGCCACGAAGGACACCACCAGCACCAGCGCCAGCAGCACGCCCCGGCGCCAGGAGCGCGAGCCCGCCGCCGCGAGGGCCGCGAGGGCGAGCACGATGGGGGCCATGTGACCGACCCGGCTGAAGCCCGCGAAGCCCTGGAAGCCCCGAGGGTTGCGCCCCATCCACTGGGCCCCGAAGGGCGAGCGCAGCACGGCGGCCATGGAGGGCGCCGCCACCACGGCGACGACGAGGGCGACGACGAGGGCCGCGGCGACGGTGCGTCGGACGCGGCGGCGCCAGTGCCCCGGGCCCAGCAGCAGCACCGCCGGGCTCAGCGCCGCCGCGAGCCACCCGATGGGGTGCACCAGGGCGTGCTGCGCGATGACCAGCGCCGCTGCGAGCACCGGCAGCAGGAAGCCCGCGCTGCGGATGCGCGGGGCGGCCATCGACGAGGCGAGCAGGGCCGAGGCGAGGAAGAGCAGCGACGCGCCGACGCCGTAGTACGACTCGCTGCGCGCGACGCGCCCCAGGATCGGGTCGATCGCCACGGCGAAGGCGAGCGCGAAGGCGAGCGGGCGCCCCGCCCCCAGGCGGCGCGCGACGAAGGCCGCGCAGGGCACCGACAGGCTCGCGAGCAGCCCCTGGACGAGGAACACCCCGCGGTCGGGGTCGCGGGCGAACCACTGCACGCACCCGAAGAGCGCGCGGTACCCGGGCCCGTAGGGGTGCGACTGCTGGGGCGCCACCACCGATGCCACCCAGAGCGGCCCCTGGCCGTTCTGGTGGAAGAACCGCGCCGGCAGCGACAGCGCCCGCAGCGCGAAGGCGCCCAGGGCCATCCCCGCGCCCAGGGCCGCGCGCCGACGCCACGCCGCCGACCACCGGCCGCGCAGCGCCACCAGCACGCACGCCGCGGCGGCCAGGAGCAGCCACGGGACGCTCGCGGTTCTCGACCGCACGCTCAGGGGCGCGCGCGCTCGAGCCCGCTGACCCGGCGCCCCGAGGCCGGGCGCGAAGCCCTCGTCCGCGCGCACGCACGCCCGCAGCCGCTCGAAGCGCTCGCGCACCCGCGCGTCGACGACGCGCCAGTCAGGGAAGTCGCCGACCGGCGAGAGGCCCCACGCGCCCTCGCGGCGGAAGCTCCGGGCGTCCCCGCGCCGCAGCTCGACCCGCAGGCTGGGATCGGCGCCCACGCCCAGCAGCACCAGCGCGCCTTCGGGGCAGATCACCTCGCGGATCTCCAGCCCCGACCGGGCCGCGCACCGATCGGCCCAGGCCGTGATCGGCTCGGCGCAGGTCGCCCCGGAGGGCGCCTCTCGCAGCGGTCGGGCGCAGCCGACGAGCAGCGCCACCACCGCGACTCCGACCCACCACGGTGGCGCCCGCTTCGTCATCAAGTCGCGTCGGACGCTACGCACCGCGATTCTCGCGGGTCAAGCCACGACGGCGCGATCGACGCTACGATGGAGGCCGAACTCACCCGATGCTCGTACAACGCGCGACCCTCTCCCTGCTCACGGACTGCGACAACCGCTGCACCTTCTGCGCGCCCGACGGGCTCCCGACGGTCGCCCCCCGCGCCCTCGACGACCTCGCCCGCGCCCTCGACGACCTCGCCCCGCGGTACGACGCGGTCACCCTCGTCGGCGGTGAGCCCGCGCTGCACCCCGATCTCCCTGCGATCATCGCTGCCGCCCGGGCGCGCGGCTTCGCCCGCGTTGGGCTCCAGACCAACGGACGCCGATTGAGCGAGTCGGGCTACGCCGCCGCCCTGCGCGACGCCGGCCTCACGGACGTGCACCTCTCGCTGCACGGCCTCGGGTCCGCGGTGCATGACCACCACACCGGCGTCGAGGGGAGCTTCCTCGAGGCCACCGCGGGGCTCCACGCCGCGCGGCACGCGGGCATCACCACGGTCGTGACGACGGTGCTCACGCGCTCCAACGCGCGCTCGCTCCCGGCGCTCGCCGCATGGCTCGCCGCGCAGAACGTCGCCGCCTGGGCCGTCGCCGTCCCGCGCACGGCGGGGCGGCTCATCGCGAACTTCGACCGGGTGTTCCCGCGGCTGGGGATGGCGGTGCCGTACGCCCTGCACGCGCTCGCGACGGCGCAGCAGAAGGGCGTGGCGGTGTTCCTGCGGGGGGCGCCCCTGTGCGTGCTGGGCCCCTTCGCCGCGCGCAGCCTGCCCGACGAGCCCCGCGCCTTCGACCCGCGCCGCTGCGACGGGTGCCCCGCCCGCCCGCGCTGCCCCGGCGTCGACGCGCGCTACCTCGCCCGCTTCGGCGGCGACGAGCTCTCCCCGGCGCGCGCGCCCACCGACGCGCCGAAGCCCTTCTCCGAGCGCGAGCAGGCGCTGGCCGCGACCTTCGTGGGCGAGGGCCCCGCCGGGCCGGGCGGCGACGCGCTACAGTCGCCGACGCCAGGCGCACGCGTGTCGCTGCCCGTGGTGCGCTGAGGACTGATGGCGAACATCGGGTACATCCAGGTCGTCCGGCACTGCAACCACTTCTGCGGGTTCTGCTCCAACCCGACGACGCCGTACGTGCACACCTTCGAGACGATGAAGGTGCTCGTCGACGACCTCGTCGACCGCGACTACTTCGGGGTGATCCTGACGGGCGGCGAGCCCTCGCTGCACCCCGAGTTGCCGCGCATCGCGCGCTACGCGAGCGACCGCGGGCTGCACGTGCGGATGATCACCAACGGCTGGCGCCTGGCCGACCCGGAGTTCGCGCAGGAGATGGCCGAGGCGGGGCTGAAGATCGCGCACGTGTCGGTGTACTCGGTGCGCCCGGACGTCGAGGAGCGGCTGCGGGGCACCGCCGGCACCCTCGAGAAGGCCTTCGCCGCGGTCGACAACGCCAACCGCTACGGCATCGAGGTGAACATCAACTGCGTGATCAACCGGCTCAACGCCGATCACCTCGACGAGAACATCCGCCACTGGCTCGCGCACCACCCGCACATCCGCCACTTCGTCTGGAACAACCTCGACCCCTCGATGGGCCGCGCCGAGGTCAACCAGGAGCAGTACACCCCGCGCCTCGCGGACTTCGAGCTCTCGCTGCACCGCGCGCTCAAGCTGCTGCACCAGAGCGGCCGCACCTTCCGCGTGGAGAAGGTGCCGCTCTGCTACATGGCGGAGTTCGCCTGGGCCAGCACCGAGACCCGCAAGATCGTGAAGGGCGAGGAGCGCATCGTGCACTTCCTCGACGCCAAGCAGACCGTCCGGCAGACCGACTGGGAGCACATCTACGCCGACGGCTGCTCGGTTTGCACGCTGCGCCCCATCTGCGGCGGACTCTTCGACCGCGGCAACGCCTATGACCCCGGCGAGCTCTACCCCGTCTTCGTCGACCGCGACGCCGTCGTCGAGAAGATCATCCACGACCCGCGCGACCCGAGCTACCAGTTCCGCTCGATGGACGCCTGGCGGAAGGACTTCGACCGGCGGCTGGCCGAGGCGCGGGCCCAGGGGCCGCAGCGCCCGGCGCACGACAACAACGACCACCCGCCCGCCTCCATGAGCCCGCCCGGCGCGCCCGCGGTCGGACAGATCACCGAGCAGGGCCTGCGCCTCTTTGAATCCAAGCGCCAGTCCGAGGGACGCAAGGCCGCCCAGCACGGCATCGCCCTCGAGCGGGTCGAGCCCCAGCCCTCCGCCGACAACCAGCCAGTCAAGACCGGTCAGTGAAGGTCGTCCGCATGGCTCGCTCCTTGCTCAATTCCGCGGATAGCACCGCGATGCACACCGGAACATCCCCATCCGAAAGCCTTCCCTGTTCGCGCATTTTCGCCGACAGGACGTTCATCGCCCCTGTTCCAGTCCTGCCAGGTTCATGCTCTCGTCGGCCCGAGCAGACATGGAAAAGTTTGCGTAGCACCACAATCACTGCGGGGTTCAGCACCTCGCATGATCGGGGTGGCGTGAACCTTTTGCGAGGAATCCTCGATCCTCGGATGGTCCGTCCGTGTAGTTTGAACCGCGAGGTATGAGGCCTCATCCCCAGCGGAGCGTCGAATGTTGAAGTGGAACCGGCGCCAGTTCCTAAGTGGGTTGTTGACCGCTGCCAGCGCGGGCGCGGCAGGCTCTGCCCAGGCCCTGTCGCTGCACAATCATGCTGTCACGCCGCAGGCCACCTCGGCGCCCAGCGTGGCCTCCCCAGCGACCTCCCCAACGCCTGGTCCGACGGCTCTGCTCGATGACGGCATCACGCACGGGCTCCAGGATCTGCTCCCGGAAGGCCTGCGCTTCGGGCGCTGGCGGGTGATCTCCGTGCTTCCCGTGAAGCTTGGCGCAGTACCCGTGGTGCTCGAGTCGCGTCAGGGGGAACGATTCCAGGTCGACGTCCTCCGCCGAGACCGCAGCGCACGCGCGCGCCGCGGCCTGAGCGAGACCCGCGGCTACTCGCTGTTCCTCTTCAATCGTGGTCAGGGCGACACGCCCACGCAGGAAGATCATGGCCTCGCAGTGCTCTGGCTCGCCGCACTTCTTCGCCCCCGCGAGCACACCCGGCCCGACGTCGCGCTGCTCACCCAGCGCGAGCGCACGCAACGCTTCCCTCGCGGGAAGTTCAACGCCCTCGTGATCGGCACCTCGCCGACCTACGAGCCCATTGAGCCGTCCCTCGCCCAGACGCCCCAGGGCCTCCCTGTCAGGCCCGACGGGGCAGGTGCGAGCGACGCAGAGGTGTCTCCCCTCGCATCGCTCAGGCCCGCCCAACCAGCCTGATCACTCGGCGTCTGCGAGCACCGGCTGCATCAGCTCGTAGCCGTGCGCGCGGATGTAGTTGATGTGCATGCCGTCGCAGCGCGACGCGTGGACGCAGGGCTTGCAGCGCAGCGAGCGGGCCTTGTAGTGCTCCTGGATGTATCGCTGGATGTAGCGGAAGATCTCGAGCTGGCCGTCGGGGCGCATCATCGCCGTGTCCAGGGTACGAACCGGCTGCCGCGGCGCGCGGCCCGTCACGCAGGTCGGCACGCCCTCCACCGGAACCTCCGCCGCGAAGCGCCCGAAGAACGCCCGAAGGTCGACGTCCTGCGCCTTCGCCTCGCTCATGCGCTCGTAGTTCGGCTGGAAGAGCCCTAGCCGCGCGACCTCGCCGCGAGCCAGCAGCCACGGCTCGTTGGCCCGGGTGAGCGCCACGGTCACCTCGAAGTCACCCGGCATCGCCAGCAGCGCCTCGGCCTGCGCGCTCGTCCAGGCGATCGCCCGGGTCACCCTCCATGAGACGTCTGAACGCTCAGACGTCCAGACGTCTAGACCGCTGACGTCGGCGAGCTCGAGCTCCACTGCGGTGACGCCCGGGTGCCGCGCGATCTCCGCGAGGGCGCTCACGACGTCGGGCGCAACGACCCACAACGTCCTGACGCCTGCCTGTACCGCAAGCGTCTCAGGGGGTGCCAGAAGGGCCTCGGTCTGGGCCTTCGCGCTCTGCCCGACGACCGGCAGTCGGAGCTTCGCCCGCGTTCCGTCGGCGGTACCGTTCTCACCTGAAGGGTGAGCTGTCAGGCCGCCCTCCGCGAGCTGCGCCTCGATGGAGCGCGCGCGCTTGCTGCTCGCCGGGTCGCCGCCCCAGATGGGCCCCTGCTTCTGCTCCCAGGTGGTGTCGACGCGCAGCCGGGTGAAGTCGCGCGCGATCACCTGGTCGCGCACCCCGTAGAGGGTGTCGCAGACGTTCTGGAGGTAGCAGAGATTGCAGCGCGCGGGCTCGCGGCAGTCGAGGTCGACGCCCTCGGTGAGCAGCCGGTGGAACTCCTCCTTGCGGCCCTTGGCCTCGTCGTTGAGCTTGTAAGGGTCCTGGATGAGCGACTCGTAGCCCTCGAGGTGCTGCACCGGGAAGCGGTTGAGCCAGATGTGGACGTCCGGGCGCTTGGAGAACGCGAAGGCCTCCAGCAGGTACGGGCGCATCTCCTCCAGGTCGTAGAAGAGGATGTCCCGGCCTTCCTTGTAGGCGTTGCCGAAGGGGATCACGTGCAGCAGGTCGTACTCGCGCACGCCCATCGCGATGAACTTCTCCAGGATGGCCTTGAGGTGCTTCACGTTGCCGCGGTTGATCACCACGTCGATGTTCACGATGGGGCGGCCGTCTTCGAGCGCGTACTGCAGCCCCTGCACCTCCTGCTCGAAGGCGCCCTTCGCGCCCACGAGCGCGTCGTGGATGCGCGCGTTGGGGCCGTGGATCGAGAAGGTGATCTCGTCGAGCCCCGCGTCGAGGCAGCGCATCAGGAAGTCTTTGTAAGCGAAGGCCCGCCCGTTGGTGACGGTCTGGATCTTCCGGTACTTCGCGGCCTTCCCGAGGCGGATGAAGTCCACGTAGCGCGGGTGCATCGTGGGCTCGCCGCCCGACAGGATGAGCCGCTGCGCGCCCTTGCGCGCGCCGTCGATGATCTGCTGCTTCACCTCGTTGGCGTCGCGCATCTGCCCGTCATGGGTGAGCGTGTCGAGGCAGAAGACACAGTGGTTGTTGCAGTCGAAGGTGAGCCGCACCCAGTTGCGCTTCTCATGGGCGGCGTCCTCGTGCTCGAGGAGCTTGTCATCGACGCCGGCGCTCGGGCTCTGCATAGTCAACATGCCGTTGGGGCTCCGTTGGATCTTCCGCGGTGATTGCAACACAGGCTCTGGGTCCGGCGCCATGCGCGGCCGGGACGGGCGTCAGGCTACCGGACGAAACTCCGCCGCGCCGTGCACCGCGAGGTAGTCACGGCGCAGGCCGTTGCAGCGTGAACGATACCGACAGCCCTCGCACGTCGGGAGGAAGAACCCTCCCTCCATCGGCGACTCGGCCAGGTCGAAGGCGTGCCCGCCCGGGTTGACCACCCGCATCCCGAAGGCCGCCGCGTCGAAGAGGGCGCCGTGCAGAGACGCGGGCAGCACGCACGCCGGCGTGTGCAGCGACACCATGAACCCCGGGCCCGCGCCGTCGTGGGCCGCCGCGACGACCGCCAGCTGCGCCGCCACGTCGCGCATCTGCGGGACCTCCGCGCGCACCTCCGGATCGTCGCGCGTCGCGTCGGTGGCCGAGAGCATCCAGACCCGGAAGCTTCGCATCCCCCAGGTCACGCCCAGGTCGACCATCGCGGGCAGCTCGGGCGTGTTGCTGGCGGTGATGAGCAGGTCGCCCTCCAGCGCGAGGCCCACGTCGCGCGCCTGCGAGGCCGCGTCGGCCATCAGGTCGAAGCACCCGTCGGTGCGGGTGAGGCGGTCGTGGGTCGCCGCGCACGCGCCCTTCATCGAGAGCGCCACCTCGGTGATCCCCGACTCCGCACAGCGTCGTGCGTAGCCCGGGTAGGCGAGCATCATCCCGTTGGTCTGCAGCTTCACCCGCACGTAGCCGAGACGACGCCCCGCCGCGGCGATACGAAACAGGTCCTTGCGGAGGGTGGGTTCGCCGCCGCCCAGCCAGAGGCAGTCGGCGCCGTCAGAGCGACCGCGCTGCAGCGCCGAGACGATCTCCCCGTCGGTCATGGAGGGGCCGTCGTCCTGGACCGCGAAGCAGCCCAGGCACCGATTATTGCAACGATAGTCTGGAGTGAGCTCGATCCACTGGAGCCGGCGCATCTCAAGGCCTCGCAGGCCGCGAGATCACCAGCTGCCGTGCGAACCGTGGCTGCCGTGCGAACCGTGACTGCCGTGCGAGCCGTGGCTGCCGTGTGAGCCGTGGCTGCCGTGCGAGCCGTGGCTGCCGTGTGAACCGTGGCTGCCGTGTGAGCCGTGGCTGCCGTGTGAACCGTGGCTGCCGTGCGAGCCGTGCGAGCCGTGCGAGCCGTGGCTGCCGTGCGAGCCGTGCGAACCGTGGCTGCCGTGCGAGCCGTGGCTGCCGTGCGAACCGTGGCTGCCGTGCGAGCCGTGGCTGCCGTGCGACCCGTGGCTGCCGTGCGAGCCGTGGCTGCCGTGCGAGCCGTGGCTGCCGTGCGAACCGTGGCTGCCGTGCGAGC
>CAIOSS010000237.1 GCA_903860995.1 uncultured delta proteobacterium
GAACCCGGCGAACTCACCGTGCTCCAGGGCGTCTACCTCGCCACGCTGCTCCCGGCGCCCATCGCCCGGTACGCGATGTTCGAGCGCGGCACCGTCGGCTCGGGGACCCTGCACCAGCTACGGCACATCGCCCGCTCGATGGCCCTCAACCACCTCATCACCCCCGCGGAGGCCGACGCCGCAGACCATGAGGGCATCGCGTTTCGCCCGCGCAACAGCCCCGTCCCCGGGCAGCAGACGGTCACCGTCGACCCGCTCACCACCGACGAGATGGCCTTCGAGATGGCTCAGCGCCTCGGCGTGCAGGTACACCCGCCCGGGGCCGACGACAGCGCGAACCCTCAGGCCGTCGACGACAGCCCGCGGTGACCAGGAATACCCTGTCGGGTAAAGACCCTCAGGGGACGACGTCGCCCAGCAAGGACACCAGCATCCGGGAGGCCGTGTCGACGAGCTGGGTCTTGGAGATGGTTCCGGGCGGGGACTCGAGCCAGGCGAGGGAGGTCACCTCGACGAAGCCCACCCAGCCGCGCAGCAGCACACGAAGCGCCCGGGGGCGGGGGTGCGCCGGGAGGTCCTTCACGATGGTGTCGACGAAATGGCCGCGCACCCGGTCGAGGATGCCCGCGATCACCGGGTCGCTCCCGATGCCCCCGCGCATCAGCGCCACGTAGGCCGGGCCGCGCGCCTTCACGAAGTCCAGGTAGGCCTCCAAACCCGTGCGCATCCGCACGTCGGGCTCGAGCATCGGATCGACGTCGGTCTGCGCGCGGAGGTCGTCGGCGGCGGCCTCGAGCACCGCGGCGTAGTAGTCCCGCTTCGTCGGAAAGTAGTGGTAGAGCAGGCCCTTCGAGATGCCCGCCGCCTCCGCGATGTCGTCGATCGACACCGCGTCGTAGGGTCGCGTACCGAAGAAGGCCATGCCCTGCGCGATGAGCTGCGCCCGCCGCACGTCGACCGTCTGCCGCGTGCGCGTCGTGGCCTTCTTCACCGCAGGGGCAGCCCTCACCATCCCAAATCACTACCGCCCCGTTGACCCACGTTCAATCATCATCTATCGATGGACTATTGAACGGAAGTCAGTTGTTGGGCAGGGAGAAGACGCCATGGACGTGAGCACGCACGAGACCGCCGGGGCCCGCACCATCAAGCCGCGCGCGCCGGGGGTGAGGTTCGACGCGGCGATGCCGCGCTACTGGTTCGGGGGGATGAAGCCGGCGTCGTTGCTGGCCAACGGCGTCAACCTGCTGTTTCCAAAGGGCGAGCGCTTCTTCGTGCGGAGCGTGATGCACTACCTCCCGCAGCTCGACGACGCGGGGCTGCGCGCGCAGGTGAAGGGCTTCGCGGGGCAGGAGCACCGGCACGCGCGGGCGCACGAGGACTACAACGTCCTGCTCGAGGCGCAGGGCTACGAGGTCGAGCGCTTCTTGAAGGTGTACGAGCGCGTGGCCTTCGAGGGCGTCGAGCGCATCGCGTCGCCAGCCCTACGCCTCGCCGTCACCGCCGCGACCGAGCACTTCACCGCCATCATGGCCGAAGACGCCCTCTCGCGCGGCTACTTCGCGGCCATGAACTCCGAAGTCGGGCGCATGCTGATGTGGCACGCTGCGGAGGAGATCGAGCACAAGGCCGTAGCCTTCGACGTGCTGAAGAAGGTCGCGCCGGGCTATCCCCTGCGCATGGCGGGGCTGGTGCTGGCGTCGACGCTGCTGAGCGGGTTCTGGTTCGCGGCGGTGGTCACGCTCGCGCGGCAGGACGCGAAGCTGCCGCCGGAGGCCCACCGCGAGCCCACCGAGGAGGAGAAGAAGGACTCGCCGCTGGACGTGTTCGTGCGCGGCATCCGGGAGTACGCGCGGCCGTCGTTTCACCCGAACGACCGCGACAACCTGGGTATGGCGATGGAGGCCCTCCGCTCGCTGGGCCTGGAGACGGCGTAGCGCCCGTCAGTCGAGCGAGAGGGGGATGAAGGTCTGGCCGTTGGCGCGGCGCACGAGCAGCGCCGAGTGGCCGTCCTGCGTCGCGGTCACGAGGTCGCCGGAGTTGCCGACGGGCTGCTGGTCGGCCTGGAGGATGACGTCGCCCGGGCGCAGCCCCGCCCGCTCGGCGGCGCCGCCCGGCTCGACCACGGTGACCATCACCCCACGGTCGACCCCGAGCTGACGCGCCCGCTGGATGGGGATGGGCGCGACCTCGATGCCGAGGTTGCGGGACCCCTCCACGCGAGGGGCGTCGGTGCCGCGCCCGCGGGCGGCGCGCTCGTTGCCAGCCTCGGGGCGGGGGCCCGCGACCACGCGTACCGCGCGGGCCTGGCCGTTGCGTAGCACCGCGAGGGTGATGGCGTCGTTGGGGCGGTGGCCCGTGACGGACTGCACCACGTCGTTGGACGAGGTTACGGGGTGGCCGTCGATGGAGGTGATGACGTCGCCGAGGGCGAGGCCCGCCCGGGCGCTCGGGCCGCGGGGGTCGAGCTGCGAGACGATGGCGCCGCCGCCAGGGGGGAGATCGAAGTTGCGCGCGAGGTCGGCGGTGAGGTCTTGCAGGCCGAGGCCGATCCAGCCGCGGGAGACCGAGCCGCCCGTGGCGAGCTGCTCGGTGACCAGGCGCGCGAATTCGGCGCGGGCTTCATTGCTGATCTC
>CAIOSS010000238.1 GCA_903860995.1 uncultured delta proteobacterium
CCCCTCGTTCACGACGTCGAGCATCTCGAGGAACGACATGTGATCGTCGATGTCGTTCGCGGGGTACTTCACGAAGCCGCCGGCGGCCGAGGGGCCCTTCTGGCGCCAGACGTGGAGGGTGAGGTTCAGCTTCTTGCTCATGTCACTTGTAGCTCCGGTTCGAGGGCTTCACATACTCGAAGGTGAGCGGCTCCTTGTTGAGCTTCGGCTTGCTGAGGTCGCCCGTGTGCTCCCACGCCGCCACGTACGAGAACTCCTCGTCGTTGCGCTTCGCCTCGCCGTCCTCGGACTGGTACTCCTCGCGGAAGTGGCTGCCGGCGGACTCCTCCCGATCGAGCGCGTCGATGCACATCAGCTCGCCGAGATCGATGAAGTCCGCCACGCGGCCGGCCTTCTCCAGGGTCTGGTTGAGCTCCTCGCCGGTGCCGGTCACCCGCACGCCCTGCCAGAACTCCTCGCGCAGCGCGGGGATGCGCTCGAGCGCCTTGCGCAGTCCGTCCCCCGTGCGGCTCATCCCGCACTCGTCCCACACCAGCCGGCCGAGCTCCTTGTGGAAGGAGTCCGGCGAGCGCGACGGCTTCGGCGCGCTGATGAGCCGCTTCAGGCGCTCGTGGACGCGCCCGAGGGCGGCCTTCACGTCCGCATGGTCGTCGGCGATCTTCGGCCCCTTGAAGCCCGCGAGGTAGCCCGCGAGCGTGCTCGGCAGCACGAAGTACCCGTCCGCGAGGCCCTGCATCAGCGCGCTGGCGCCGAGGCGGTTGGCGCCGTGGTCCGAGAAGTTCGCCTCGCCCGCGGCGAAGAGCCCCGGGATGGTGGTCATGAGGTTGTAGTCCACCCAGAGCCCGCCCATCGTGTAGTGGCTGGCCGGGTACATCCGCATCGGGGTCTCGTAGGGGTTCTCCCCTGCGATGCGCTCGTACATCTGGAAGAGGTTGCCGTAGCGCTCCTCGATCTTGCTCTTGCCCACGCGCTTGATGGCATCGGCGAAGTCCAGGTAGACCCCGCGGCGCTCGCCGTCGACCGCCGGGCCGACCCCGCGGCCCTCGTCGCAGACCTTCTTCGCCGCGCGCGAGGCGATGTCGCGCGGCACGAGGTTGCCGAAGGCGGGGTAGCGCGCCTCCAGGTAGTAGTCGCGGTTGCCCTCGGAGATGGTGCGCGGGTCCTTGGTGCAGTCCGCGGGGTCTTTCGGCACCCACACGCGGCCGTCGTTGCGCAGCGACTCGCTCATCAGGGTGAGCTTCGACTGGTAGTCGCCCGCCACCGGGATGCAGGTCGGGTGGATCTGCGTGAAGCACGGGTTGGCGAAGGCCGCGCCGAGCCGGTGGGCCCGCCACGTCGCCGTGGTGTTGCAGCCCTTGGCGTTGGTCGACAGGTAGAACACGTTGCCGTACCCGCCCGAGGCGAGCACCACGCAGTCGGCCAGCCACGGGCGGATCTCGCCGCTCACCAGGTCGCGGGTCACGATGCCGCGCGCGACGCCGTCGACCACGATGAGGTCGAGCATCTCGTGCCGCTCGTGCACCTTCACGGTGCCCGCGTTGACCTGCCGCGAGAGGGACTGGTACGCCCCCAGGAGGAGCTGCTGGCCCGTCTGGCCGCGGGCGTAGAAGGTGCGCGACACCTGCGCGCCGCCGAAGGAGCGGTTGTCGAGCAGGCCGCCGTACTCCCGCGCGAAGGGGACGCCCTGCGCGGTGCACTGGTCGATGATGTTCCCGGAGACCTCCGCGAGGCGGTAGACGTTGGACTCCCGCGCGCGGAAGTCGCCGCCCTTCACCGTGTCATAGAAGAGCCGGTAGATGCTGTCGCCGTCGTTCTGGTAGTTCTTCGACGCGTTGATGCCGCCCTGGGCGGCGATGGAGTGGGCGCGTCGCGCGGAGTCCTGGTAGCAGAACGAGTGGACGTTGTAGCCGAGCTCGCCGAGCGTCGCGCTCGCCGCGCCGCCCGCGAGGCCGGTGCCCACGACGATGACGGTCGACTTGCGCCGGTTGGCGGGGTTCACCAGCTTCAGGTCGAAGCGGTGCTTCTCCCAGCGCTTCTCGATGGGCCCAGTGGGGACGTTCGATCGAAGTTCCATAGCGATTGCCTCTGTCGTCCGTGAAGCCGCTCAGCGGCCCGGCTCGACCGCGGGCACGGCGCAGGGGCCGAGCTCGGGCGAGCAGAAGGTCTCCATCGTGGGGCGCACCGCGCCCGCCAGCACGCTGACCGGCAGCGCGACGTTGCCCGCCGTGATGAGCCCCGCGAGGCCGAGGGCGAACACGCGCTTCATGCCGGCGTAGCGGGGGTTGCTCAGCCCGAGCGAGTTGAACCACGCGTAGCCGCCGTGGAAGAGGTGCGCGCTCAGCAGCACGTTGGCCACGATGTACACCCCCGCGATGAGCGGGTTGGAGAACCCGTTGACCACGTTGTTGTAGGGGTTCTGCGGGTCGTGGCCCGCGACCCCGACGCCCAGCGTCAGGTGGAGGATGTGATAGACGATGTACAGCGCCACCACGATGCCGGTGAGGGGCATGGTGCGGGCGGCGTAGTTGGTCGCCTGGTCGCGCCGGGCGTGCTGGTAGGCCACGGGCCGGGCGGCGAGGTTGCGCCGAACCAGCGCGAAGGCCGACGCGGCGTGGGCCAGCACCGACCCGAGCAGCACCGCGCGGGCGACCCACAGCAGGCCGTGCACCTTGCGCAGCGACGCCGCGTAGTCGTGCATCGCCCGCGGCCCCAGCCAGAGCTGCAAGTTGCCCAACATGTGGACCACGACGAATCCGAAGAGCACTGCCCCCGTCACGGCCATGATGGCCTTGATGCCGACGGTGGTACTGCGAGGCGTGAGCGACCTTTCCATGCGAGTCCTCTCTCCGAGAGCGGTCTAGAGGGTCCGCACGGCAATATGCAAGCTCAACAGGCTCCGGCCGGGCTCATTCGGGAGCTCCCACCGGGAGGGTAAGGGGGGTCACTGCGCAGGAGAGACCGGGCAAGGTGGGGCCGCCCAGGGAGCCTCTCAGAGGCTGCAGTCGTTGGGGTTGAACGACACGTTGACGCACGGCATCCCCGCCGGGCAGTCGCCGTTGTTCTCGCAGGCGCAGAGGTTGGCGTTGGGCGACTGGGTGCGGCAGATGCCCGGCGCGCACTGCGCGTTGGACGAACACCCGCAGTCGTACCGCCCGAGGGCCGCCCGGCACGACCCGCTTCGGCAGGCGATGCGGCACCCGCCGCAGTGGGCCGCGGTGTTCACCACCACCGCCTGGGCCCCGCAGCGGCGCTTGAACCCACCCCCGCCCCACGGGCTGTCGTCAGGCACCGCCGCGGGGGCGAGGCACGACCCGCCGCCGCAGACCGGCGCGCGGTGACACCCGTCGGGCGCGGCGCCGCCGTCATGGCCGGGCCGAGCGTACCACCGGCCGTCGGAGGGGCGGCGGAGGAGCTCAGTGACTCCGCGGCCCGGGGAGCATCGACGCGCTATGGGCCTCGGCGCGGCGCGTCACGAGCGCGCGGGCGACCTCGCGCCGATCGGCCGCGGCCACCAGCGCCAGGAGCTGCGCCTCGCTCACCTCGTCGCCCTCCTCGCTGTCGGCGGCGGGCCACGTGGGGGTGTCCGTGAAGGGCGCTCCCCCCGCGACGGCCATCAGCTCGGCGGCGTCGTCGAGCAGCTGCCGGTGCGCCTCGCGGAGCAGCGGCACCAGCGCCAGGCCCTCCGCGATGTGACGGTGCACGGCCGCCCGCACCCGCGGCGACGCCATCGCCAGCGCCTCGATGAACATGGGATCCGACGCCCGGCCCGATGTCTGCTCGTGGTCCATACGGAACGAGTTGAGCCCGACGGGCGCGGCGTCAATGTCTCCCCCCGCGGCCGTCAGTGCTGAGGCACGCGCGCCGGGCCGCCGCGCTCGCCGAGGCCCTGGTCGTCGTAGTGCACGTACACCCGCGTGCCGGGGTGCTGCGCGTCGGCGTAGACCCCGCTCCACCCGGCGGGCACGTGGGGCTCGGTCCAGTGGTAGAACCACCGCGCGTCGGGGGGGCTCATGTTGACGCAGCCGTGCGAGTGGGTCGCCCCGAAGCCGTTGTGCCAGAAGGCCCCGTGCAGCGCGAAGGAGCCGTCGAAGTACATCACCCACGGCACGTCATCGATGCTGTACGGCCCGTCGTTGGCGCTGTTGCCGTCCATGGTCGTCGCGACGTGCTTCGACAGGATCCGGAAGCCCCCTTGGATGGTCTCGTAGTTCTGCGCGGGGTTGGCGCGGTCGCGGCGCCCGGTGCTCACCACGCTGACGTAGACGGGCCGCGCGCCCTCGTAGGCCACCACGCTCTGGCGGTCGAGGTTGACGTCGATCCACTTCTCGTCGGCGGGGCTGAGGTCGGCGGGCGGTTCGCGCCGGGCCACCACCCGCACCTGCCGCGCGCGCACGAAGG
>CAIOSS010000239.1 GCA_903860995.1 uncultured delta proteobacterium
GCGGTCGCGACGTGCCCTTCCACGTCGACGAGGGCAACCACCTCTTCCGCGTGATCCTGCTGCGCAACCAGGAGGCACCGGAAGACCTCTATGGTCGCGGAATGCGCTCGCATTACCAGGGCCAGCGACTGCGGTTGAGCAAGCAGTTCCTCCCCGACGAAGGGGAGCCCGACTCGCAGCTCCCGCTCCGGTTTCGCTGACCGTCGCCGCGTGGACAGGGAATGTCCGATGCGTGCGACTCTGGATTTCTCGCGGTACGCGTGACAAACGACCGTCCCTCGCTGGCACCCACGGTCCGTGACGGGCCTTGACGTATGTTCAGTGAGGCCGTACTCGAACGGGCGTTGAAGACGCCGGGATGACCCGTTGACCTCCATCAAGACCCCCGACGGAGCGGCCGAGCCCATGACGACTGAACCACTGATCCCCGAGCTCGAGGCCCCGAAGCCCGGACGCCGTGCGAGCGCCGAGGCGATGGGCGCCAAGCAGCGCGACATCTCGGTGAGCGAGTTCTTCACGAAGAACCGACACCTCCTGGGCTTCGACAACCCCGCCAAGGCGCTTCTCACGACCATCAAGGAGGCCGTCGACAACGCCCTCGACGCCTGCGAGGAGGCGGGGATTCTTCCCACCCTCGAGGTCAGCGTGGAGGAGGTCTCCGACGGCCGCTACCGCGTGCGCGTCGAAGACAATGGGCCGGGCATCGTGAAGGAGCAGATCCCCAAGATCTTCGCGAAGCTCCTGTACGGCTCGAAGTTCCACCGGCTGCGGCAGTCGCGCGGTCAGCAGGGCATCGGCATCAGCGCCGCGGGGATGTACGGCCACCTCACCACCGGGCGCCCGGTGGTGGTGGTGAGCAAGATCGGCAAGGGTCGGCCCGCGTGGCGGGTCGAGGTGCGCATCGACTCCCGCACCAACGAGCCCAAGCAGCTCAACGACAAGAACGACACCGTCACGTGGGAGAAGGACCACGGCACCTCGGTGGAGATCGAGCTCATGGGCCTGTACCGCGGCGGCCGCACGTCGGTCGACGCGTACCTGGAGCAGACCGTGGTGGCCAATCCCCACCTGGAGCTGTCGTACAAGCCCCCGAAGGGACCGATGGTGCACTTCCCGCGGGTGAGCGACCTGCTTCCCCCGGAGGCGCAGGAGATCAAGCCGCACCCGCACGGCGTCGAGCTCGGGATGCTCATCAAGATCCTGCACGAGTCGGGCAGGCGTCACGTCGCGCAGACCCTGATGGAGGAGTTCTCTCGGGTGACGCAGCCGGTGGCCGACGAGCTGTGCAAGCGCGCGGGCATCGACCCCAACGCGGTCGCGGCGAGGGTCGACGCGGCGAAGATCGAGGCCCTGCACGCGGCGATGGTGGCCTCCAACGCGGCGCTCCCGCCGATCAAGAAGTTCGCGTCGAAGGTCGCGCGCTCGGACGGCAACCTCCGCGACGAGGTGCTGGAGGAGGGCACCGGGTTCTCGCCCACGCTGGCCGACCTGGTGATCCGCCGCGGGGGCCTCGAGCCCACCGTCAAGGCGAAGCTCGTCACCCCGACGATGGTGGAGAAGCTCTACGCCTCGCTGCACGACTCGCAGGTGAAGATCCTCCCGCCGCCCGCCAACTGCATCGTGCCGGTGGGCGAGGCGCTGGTGATGGAGGGCCTGCGCCGGCGCTTCAAGGGCGAGTTCTTCACGTCGCACACGCGCCCCCCGGCGGTGTACCGCGGCAACCCCTTCGTGGTGGAGGCGGGGGTCGCCTTCGGGGGCACGCTCTCCCGCGACGACTCGGCCGACGTGCTGCGCTTCGCCAACCGGGTTCCGTTGTTGTACCAGCCGCGGGCCTGCGCCATCCACGAGGCGGTGCTCAAGGTCGATTGGAAGTCCTACGGACTCCAGCAGCGCAAGGGCGAGCTGCCCGTCGGGCCGCTGGCGATCTTCGTGCACCTCGCGAGCGTGTGGGTGCCATTCACCAGCGAGGCCAAGGAGGCCGTCGCCCACTACGACGAGGTGGTGCGGGAGATCCGGCTGGCGCTGATGGAGTGCGGCCGCAAGCTGGGCGCCTGGGTGAAGGCGCAGCAGGCCGAGCGCTGGGAGACGCAGCGCAAGAGCCTGTTCGAGAAGTACATCGTCGAGCTGGCGGCATCGATCCACAGCATCACGAAGGTGTCGGAAGAGAGCGTGAAGAAGGACTTCACCGACGCGCTGCCCAACCACGTGCGCATCGCCATCGCCCCGGTGGAGGGCGCGGCGCCGGGGGTCGACGCCGCGGGAGAGCCGGCGCCGGGGGAGGGGGCCGCGGAGGCCGAGGCCGGGGCGGTCGACGCGGAGGTCGAGGCGCCCGCGCCGAAGGCGGCGCGACCGTCGGAGCGCCCGCCGGACATGGGCGATGACGGCGACGGCGAGCCCTTCTACAAGGACATGACGCCGGGAAACTCGCGTCAACTGGTGCTCAAGGTGCGAACGAAGTCGGGAAGGAAGTAGGCATCGTCATGGCACCCAGGAAGAAGACCGCCGCGGGCGCGACGCCGGCGACGCAGGCCGCGTCCAGCGACACCATGACCGACGCGCCCCGGGAGATCGGCGAGCGCGACCGGATCACGCTCCAGAAGATCACCGACCTCGCATTCAGCGCGCTGGCGGATGTGCGGCGTGGGAAGAACCCCGCGCTCAGCATCCCGGTGCGCGCGCTGTCGAACGTGAGCTTCGACCAGGAGGCGGGGCTCATCCGCCTGGGGGAGTCGCGGCAGTCGCGCAACTTCTTCCACCTGAAGCAGGCGAAGCTGTTCATGCAGACCTTCCTCATCGCGGAGCACTGCAAGAAGCTCATCGAGGCGGGGGCGACCACCTCGATTCGCGACATCTACTATGGCGCGAAGCACTCCGTGGCCGGCACCAAGGAGAACACCTTCGAAGAGCAGGCCGAGAGCGACCCGATCATCGAGGACCTCGAGGTGACCATCGACGCGCTGCGCGAGGAGCTTCACCTGCGCGCGGAGAACCGCGGCGCGATGGTTGGCCCGATGACGATCCGCGACACGGGCGACACCATCGACCTGCGGCGCATGGGCTCTGGGGGCTGGAGCATCCCGAGCATCGTCGAGGACAACCGCATCGAGTTCATGAAGACCGAGGCGGAGTACATCCTCTTCATCGAGAAGGGCGCCGTCTGGGCGCGCCTCAATGAAGACCGCTTCTGGCAGAAGAACAACTGCATGCTCCTGCACGGCAGCGGCATGGCCGCGCGGGGCACGCGTCGGCTGCTGCGTCGTATGCACGAGGAGCTGAAGCTCCCGCTGTTTGTGCTTACGGACAACGACCCGTGGGGCTTCTACATCTATTCAGTCATCAAGCAGGGGAGCATCAACCTTGCGTACGAGTCGATGCGCATGGCCGTGCCGCAGGCGCGCTTCCTGGGCCTGATGAGCTCAGACGCCGAGCGCTTCAACCTGCAGGCCAACGTGTCGATGGCCCTCAAGGACGAGGACAGCGCGCGCATCGAGCAGCTCATGCGCTACGACTGGTTCGCGGCGAAGCGCTGGCAGGAGGAGCTTGCGCTGATGAAGAAGACCCAGAAGAAGTACGAGCTGGAGGCGCTCTCCTCGCGCGGAATCCGCTTCATCACCGAGGAGTACATCCCGCAGAAATTGCGCGGCAAGCGGGGCGATTCCTGGCTTGATTGAGGTGCGGCGTTCCGGTACTCCCCGGCGGTATGCCCACCGCCACCCCTCCGTACACCGCGCTCTCGCTTGAAGTCGATGGCCCCATCGCCGTCGTCACCCTCCAGCGCCCCGAGCGCATGAACGCGCTGTCGCGAGTGCTCCTCCAGGAGATCGGCGCGGTGTTTCGTGCGCTGTCGGGCGATGCCGCAGTGCGCGCCGTGGTTCTCACTGGCTCCGGGGAGAAGGCCTTCTGCGCAGGCGCCGACCTCAAGGAGCGCCAGGGCATGTCGGAAGACGACGTCCGCGGGCTGCTGGGTCTCTACCGAGATAGTTTCGGAGCCGTCGACGCGTGTCCGAAGCCGGTCGTGGCCGCGATCCAGGGCGTGGCGCTGGGCGGCGGCT
The DNA here is from genome assembly GCA_903860995.1 of uncultured delta proteobacterium. Taxonomy (GTDB): domain Bacteria; phylum Myxococcota_A; class Polyangia; order Polyangiales; genus SCUS01. The sequence continues at coordinate 4,053 of CAIOSS010000239.1, forward strand.
TCGAACTGGCGCTCGCGTGTGACCTCCGCGTGGCCAGCACCGGCGCGGTGGTGGGCCTGCCGGAGACCTCCCTGGCGATCATCCCGGGGGCGGGCGGCACGCAGCGGTTGCCACGGCTCGTGGGCCCTGGTCGCGCGAAGGAGATGATCCTCCTGGCGAAGCGGTACGCGGCCCACGAGGCGTTGGCGCTTGGCCTGGTGACGGCGCTGGCGAACCCGGGAGAGACGGCAGTGGCTGTGGCGAAGCGTATGGTGGCTCCTCTCGCCAACGGCGCGCCCATCGCCCTCGCGGCGGCCATGGAGGCCGTCGACGGCGGGGCCGACCTCGACCTTGCGGAGGGGCTGCTGCTCGAGGCGCGCTGTTACGAGAAGACGCTGGTGTCGATGGACCGTCGCGAGGCGCTTGCCGCCTTCAGCGAAGGGCGCAAGCCGGTCTATCGCGGCGAGTAATTGAATGCGGGGGGCTCGAGGGGCGTTCGAGGCGCGTATTGCGTTCGAGCGCTCGTCGAGCGATGCGTCGGTGCGTTCGTCTCTGACTGGGAGAGGGGTCGAGTCCATGAAGGTTCGTCGAAGAGTCTGGGGATCCGTCAATCTGCTGGGTTGCCTCGCGCTCACGTCCGCGGCGTCGGCCCAGCCGCGCACGACGCCCGCCCGCCCCGCCGTCGCCCGCCCCGCCTCGCCGAGCGGGCCCGCTGCGCAGGTGACCCCCGCCGTCATCCCCGCCCCCGCCGCGCAGGTGACCCCGCCGCCACCGCCGCAGGCGGCGCCGCCGCCGCCGCCCTTCCGCGTCGCCATCACGTCCGGCATCAACGGGCAGTTCAGCCCGGTGGTGTGCGGTGACGAGCCGCCGGCTCCGGTGTTTGCCAACGTGGCCGGGCAGCTCGCGGCCGAGCCTGACACCCTTGCCTTCGACGCGGGCGACCTGCTCGGCCCTGCGGCGGTCACGCGGCTCACTGTGCAGCACGACGTCGACGCCTTCACCGCGGCGGTCGCGGCCAGCGGCATCCGGGTGATGGCCTTCGGGCACCGCGACCTCTCCGCCGACCGCGGTCCCATCATCGCCGCGCTCCGCGCGCTGCGGGCGCGCAACCTGCGGCACGTGCTGTCGAACCTCCACTGCGACGCGACGCACCGCGAGCTCTGCGAGGTCGTCGAGGACGGCGACGACGCGCCGGTGCAGTTCGACTCGCCGGCCGGGCGCGTGGCGCTCATCGCGATGGTCGACCCCTCGGCGCTCCCGCTGCTCTCGCGAGACCGCGCCGCGGGCCTCACGCTCGACCCGCTCGCCGAGGCGGTGCCGCGCGCGGTGACGGCGGCGCGGGCCGCGGGCGCGATGCACGTGGTGGTGATGGTCGACCCCCGGGCCCGCCACGAGGTGGCGCAGGCGCTCGAGCTCGCCGAGCTCTTCGAGCCGGGCCAGGGGCCCGACGCCCTGGTGGTGCACGACCTCCCGGCGGGCACGGCCGCCATCCAGACGGCCCGCTCGGGCGTGCCCATCGTCTCGACGCGCCCGGGCAACGCCCTCGTGCTTGAGCCCGGCTCTACCCGGGTGAGCCGCGCGGCGCGCAGCGGGGCCCCGCCGGAGGTCGTCACGAGCTTCGTCAACTCGACGCGGCAGTGGCTGTGCACCACCTACGCGCAGCCGCTCGCGGGCGGTCGGCTGAACGCCGAGCTGTCCCGGGACGCCTTCGCGGGGCTCTACCTCGACGTGCTGCGCGACCTCGCGCGGGCCGACGTGGCGGTGCTCAACCGCGGCGCGGTGCGGCAGCCTGCGGGGCTCTTCCCGATCCGCGGGAGCATCACGCCGCTGTCCCTCGCGGCAGCGCTGCCCTTCGACGACTCCCTCCACGTCGCGCGGGTGACGGGCGCGGTGCTCAAGGCCCTCGCTACTTCGGCCCGCGCGGAGGGCTTCTACCTCCGCGGCGTCACGGTCACGGGCGGCGCCGTGAAGATCAACGGGCGCCTCGTGGACGACGCGCAGCAGTACCGGATCATCACCACGGGATACATCGCCACCGGCGGCGACGGCGGCGCGGGCGACGACATCGAGTACGAACGCTTCCAGACCGCCACGGCGCAGGACGTCTTCCTGGCGTGGCTGCGCACGCCGCGCGAGGGGGACATCACCCAGGCCCCGAGCGACCCCGCAGATCACACCCGCTGGAACTTCCGCTGGACCACGGACGTCGCCTTCAGCTCGACGACCATCGCGGCCAACCCCTTCGTCGGCACCGGGCTGACGTACCCCGACCCGCAGCTCTCCCGCGCGCAGTCGCTCAACCTGCGCATCGACACCCTGCTGCGCGCCGACGCCGACAACCCCTACTTCACCTGGGACAACGGGCTGCGGCTCCAGTACGGCCGCGCCTCGGTCACGCCGTCACCCTCGATGGTCGCCATGTCGCCTTCGCGCGGGCCCTTCGACGAGAACCAGGACCTCATCTCGTACAACACGGCGTTCGCGTGGCGCTGGTTCCGCGGTGACCGCAAGTGGTACCACCCGCTGCCGGTGGCCCTCGGATTCATCGAGACCGAGCTCGACGGGCCGCCCACGGCGCGCGACCCGGACTTCCACCACCTCACGCTCCGCCCGACGATCGGCGCGCGCTTCGAGCTCCTCGAGCGCATGACCCTCAACCTCACGGCCGGTATGAACTGGATGGAGTCCCTCGCGCCGAGCCAGGTCACCGGCTCGAAGCCCGAGTTCGCCATCGTCGGCTCGCTCGTCGCGCGGCCCGGCACGCTCTTCACCGTGGGCGGCCGCAACATCGATGGCGGGTTCTCGGTGGAGTACACCCTCAGCGACCCGGGTGCCTCCGACAGCCAGATCCTCCGCGCCTCCGGGCGGCTCTCGATCCCGCTCTTCCAGCCGCTGCAGCTGACGCTCGGGTACGACCTCTACGCCCGCACCGTCAACGGCCAGGCCTGGGGCCTCGGCCACGACACGACCATCGGGCTCCGCATCGCGTTCTCCCGCTCCGTCCAGCTGTTCTGACCTCCGCCCGGCGCGCCCTCGCCGCGACCCTTGCGAATCCCGCGGGGGTTGCGGTAGGGCAGTGCCCTCATGTCTGACGCACGACTCAAGGCGATCCTCGCGCGCGTCGAGCGCGGCGGGGGCGACAAGTACCACGCGAAGAATACCCGGGAGGGTAAGCTCTTCGCGCGCGAGCGCATCGCGCGGCTCATCGACGCGGGGTCGTTCCAGGAGGACGCCGCGTTGGCCAACAACCTCGACGCCGACCTCCCGGCGGACGGCGTGGTCACCGGCACGGCGACCGTGCACGGCCGCACCGTCGCGATCATGGCCAACGACTCCACCCTCAAGGCCGGCTCCTGGGGCTGGCGCACGGTGGTGAAGATCCTGCGCGTGCAGGAGACGGCCCGCGACCTGCGCTGCCCGATGCTCTACCTCGTCGACTCGGCGGGGGCGCGCATCACCGACCAGATCCTGATGTTCCCGGGGCGCCGGGGCGCGGGGCGCATCTTCTACAACCAGGTGCAGATGTCTGGCCAGGTGCCGCAGCTGTGCCTGCTCTTCGGGCCGAGCGCGGCGGGCGGCGCGTACATCCCGGCCTTCTGCGACGTCGTGGTGATGGTCGAGGGCAACGCGAGCATGTACCTGGGCTCGCCCCGCATGGCCGAGATGGTCATCGGCGAGAAGGTCACGCTCGAGGAGATGGGCGGCGCGAAGATGCACTGCTCGGTCTCCGGCTGCGGCGACGTGCTGGTGAAGACCGAGGACGACGCCATCGCGTGGGCCAAGCGCTACCTCGCGTACATGCCGCAGAGCTACGAGCACACCCCCGCGCGGGTCGAGGCGGTGGCCCCGGACGCGAGCGGCAAGACGCTGGAGCAGATCGTTCCCATCGACGAGAACAAGCCCTTCAACATGTTTCACTTCATCCGGGAGCTCGTCGACAAGGACAGCCTCCTGGAGGTGAAGAAGCTCTTCGCGCAGGAGATGATCACCGCCTTCGCGCGCATCGACGGGCAGCCCGTGGGCATCGTGGCCAACCAGCCCTGGTACAAGGGCGGCGTGATCTTCGTCGACAGCGCCGACAAGGCCGCGCGCTTCATCTGGCTCTGCGACGCGTTCAACATCCCGCTGCTCTATCTGGCCGACGTGCCGGGCTTCATGATCGGCACCAAGGTCGAGCGCGAGGGCATCATCCGCGCGGGCGCCAGGATGATCGCCGCGGTGAGCGAGGCGCGCGTGCCGAAGCTCTCGGTGGTGGTGCGCAAGGCCTACGGCGCCGGGCTCTACGCGATGGGCGGGCCGGCCTTCGAGCCCGACGCCTGCCTGGCGCTGCCGACGGCGTCCATCGCGGTGATGGGCCCGAGCGCGGCGGTCAACGCGGTGTACTTCAACAAGATCCAGGAGGTACCCGAAGGGGCCGAGCGCGACGCGTACGTGCAGAAGCTCCGCGCGGAGTACCGGGAGGGCGTCGACCTCTACAAGCTGGCGGGAGACCTCGTCATCGACGCGGTGGTGCCCTTCGAGGGCCTGCGCGGTGAGCTCTCGCGGCGCTTCGCGCGGCTGACCTCGAAGCGCGAGACGCGGCCGCGGAAGCATCACATGGTGCCGCCGGTCTGACGGTGGCCACCGAGCCCGACAGCGGCAAGGGTCCGAAGGAGGGCAGCAAGCCACGATCGGTCGGCGCCCTGGTGGCGCTGGGCTTCGTGGCGGTGACCATCCCGCTGCTGCTGTACGCTGCGCGCAACGGGCCCGACCACGACGACCGCCCGCACGACCCGCTCGAGCTCTCCGACGAAGCCGAGCTGCGCGCGGTCGTGATGGCGGTGTCGGGGGTGATCCAGGCCCGGCGTGGTGAGGACGAAGACCGGGCCATCCGTGCGCTGGAGGCGCTGCGCCCGCGCAGCCCGGGGGCCAACGACCTGCGCGAGTCCTGCGTGACGACCTACCGGGGCGCCTACGACGCGCAGCGAATCTCGGCGGACCTGCGCGGGCTTCTGCCCGCCGACGGCGGCGCGCTCAGCGACGAGCAGCGGCGGCGCATGAGCGAGATGCTCGACCGCAGCCAGCGCCTGGTGAACGAGGCCCGCGACGCGCACCTGCGCTGCGTCGGGCTCTACGAGCAGGCCGCGGTGCGGCTGCACATCTCGCCCGCGCAGCGCCCCAACAACCCCTGACAGGTAGCGATGCCGATGAGCGACGAGAGGTCCCTGGATACCCGCGCGGTGCACGCCGGAGAGGCCCGCGCGAAGGCGCACGACTCGCTCACCACGCCGGTGGCGCTGACGTCGACGTACACCTTCGAGAGCGCCGAGGCGCTCGGTCGCCATCACCGCCGCGAGGTCGAGCGCGAGGAGTACGGCCGCTACGGCAACCCCACGGTGCGCGCCGCCGAGCGGAAGCTCGCCGACCTCGACGGCGCCGAAGACGCCGCCCTCTTCGCTTCGGGCATGGCGGCCATCACCACCACCCTGCTCGCGATGCTGCGCTCGGGCCACCACGTGGTGCTCACCCGCGACTGCTACCGGCGCACGCGGCAGTTCGTGACGGCCGTGCTGCCCCGCTATGGCGTGGAGTCGACGGTCGTCGAGCCGGGCGACCCCGACGCGGTCGCGCGGGCGATCATCCCGGGCAAGACCCGGCTGGTGATCTCCGAGTCGCCGACCAACCCATACCTGCGCGTGGTCGACCTCGAGGCGCTGCGGGCCATCAAGGCCGAGCACCCGTCGGTGAAATTCCTCATCGACGCGACCTTCTCGACGCCGGTGAACCAGCGACCCATCGAGTACGGCGTCGACCTGGTGATCCACTCGGCGACGAAGTACCTCGGCGGCCACAACGACCTCCTCGCCGGCTCGGTGAGCGGGTCGGCCGCGCTCGTCGACGCCATCCGGGACTTCCGCGGCGTGCTCGGCGGCGTGCTCGACCCGCACGCGGCCTACCTCCTGCTCCGCGGCGTGAAGACCCTCGGGCTGCGCGTGGCCCGGCAGAACGCCTCGGCGCTCTCGCTCGCCCGCGCCCTGGAGTCCGATCCTCGCATCGAGCGGGTGTTCTACCCTGGCCTGGAGAGCCACCCCGACCACCGGGTGGCGGTCGCGCAGATGTCCGGCTTCGGCGGCGTGGTGAGCTTCCTCGTGAAGGGCGACGGGCCACGCACCGAGCGCTTCGTCGACGCGTGCCGCATCGCCGCCATCGCGCCGTCGCTCGGCGGCGTCGAGACCCTCATCGAACAGCCCGCGCTGATGTCCTACTACGAGATGAGCCCCGACGAGCGGATCGCGGTGGGCATCCCCGACAACCTGGTGCGACTCGCGGTGGGCATCGAGTCCTGCGACGACCTGCTCGACGACCTCGCGCAGGCGCTCGACGCGGCCTTCACGCGCTAGCGATCGGAGACGCGGGCGCAGCGCAGACGGAGGTTCTGCACGCGCTCGATGAGGTTGTAGTCGCCGTCGCGGAGGTCGTAGCCCACGCCCATGTACCCGGCGGGGCAGTCGTCCTGGGTTCGGGTACCGCCGCTGCTGTCGCCGTGGGCGCGGAGCTGGGCGCCGAAGGTGCGGCTCGCCAGCCAGGCGCTGATGGGCGCGCAGGTCGCCTGGAGCCGGTCGATGACGCCGCCCGCGTTGATGGTGAAGCGCACGATGACCTGGTTGGCCGGGCAGAGGTCGTCGTTGCTGCCGCCGAAGGTGCCGCCCTGCCGACCGCCCTGCACCGCCATGCCCAGGTTGCCGTCGGGGTTGAGCGGCGCGCACCACGGCGCGAGCCCGCTGACGTAAAGGCTCGACCAGGTGGTGAGCCCCACCAGGACGCGCCCCGCCCCGCAGCGCACGTTGTCGATCGAGCTGGACGGCTCGCCGCTTCGCCACGGTGTGTTGCGAACATCGCTCTCGCTGACGTTCCAGCTGATCGGGAAGCCTACGTCGACCGCGGGCGCGTCGACCGGAGGCACGTCAACTGCGGGCACGTCAACTGCGGGCACGTCGACCGGAGGGACATCCCGGCCAGCGTCCGTCGGCGCGTCCACGATGGAAACGTCGCTGCCGAGGTCCGTCGGGCCGTCGGCGAGAGGCACATCCACCGGGGCATCGATGGCCTCGCCGTCGAGCACCTCGGCGGCGTCGCTCTGGATCGCACCGTCCCCGACGTCGGCGGTCAGAACATCGGCGGCGACATCATCCGGGGCATCGCCGATGTCGAGGTCCATCATGCCGACGTCGAACGCGTCGTCGCCGCTGTCGAACGCATCGTCGGCAACGCCGCGGTCGGGGGCTGCGTCCGGCGCGTCGATCGGGGCCTCGACGTCCGGCGGGGCGTCGAAGGCCTCGCCCCCGTCGGCCGTCATCGAGATTACGTCTGGAATCGATCGGAGATCAGGGTTTCCGAGGCCGCATCCGACCGTCGAGACAAGACACAGGATCCACGCGCTGGAGGTTCGCACGGACCTCACTGTATCCCGATGACGCACTGCGTGGGCGGCGGCGCGCACGCCCACGAGGCCGTCGGGTGCGTTCTGCCCTGGGGCTTCCATGACCACCCACGATCACCCTGGAAACAAGTCAAACTCGAGCGGCATGCGGACTGCAAAGCACAGAGCCAGGAATATGGAGATGTCATCGCCGACCCCGCGTTTGCTGTTGAGCCTGGCATCGATTGCGCTCGTGGCGGGCTGCTACGGCAGCGATGACGCGCTCACGGAGGCAGAGGGCGGCGGAGGCGGGGCGTCCGCGGCGGTGGTCAGCGAACTCACCGTGGGCGGTCACTACTGCCCCACGCGCGGGGAAATCGCGGGGCGCACCATTCCGACAGACGATCTTTATTACATCACCAGCTTCGGGGGCGGGGTCGACACGCAGCGCATGGCCTGCGGCGGTATCGCCGATGGCCGCTGGATGTACATCGCCGACTCGTGGCGCTTCGGCTGCCGCGCGCGGGTCCGGGTGACCAACCCCCGCACCGGTCGCTGGTGCGTGACGCAGGTCGCCGACGTGGGTCCCAACATCTGCGTCGAGCGAGCGGCGGGCAAGCCCATCATCGATGCGTCGCCCGTGATTACCCGCGAGCTCTTCGGCCGCAGCTCGGCGGGGTGGTCCGAGCGCATCGTGGTGCGCGCGGAGCTCGTGGCCGCCTCGACGCCGCTGGGCTGCGGAAGCGGTGCGGCGGCCCCGTCGATGACGCCGACGATGGAGGCCCCCGTCGCGAGCTGCTTCAGCGGCACGTACGCCCGGGAGATGGCCGGGCGAACGTGTGTGCAGAGCCGCTTCGACGGCGAGTGGTACCAGTGCACCGGCGGCAACTGGCGGCTCGACCGCGCGATCCCCTCGCGCCGCTCGGGCCCCGCGGGCGCCTGCTCCGCGATGATCTCGCTCCGCTGATTGCGCGTCGCCCGGCCGCGTTGTAGCCGTCCCCGTCGATGGACCCACGATCGACGATGCGGGCCGGGCTGCGGGCGCTCGGGCTCGCCTCGGTCACCGGCGCGGAGTGCGGCGCCCTTTGGCTGGAGACCCGCCTGCGCGGAATGTCCGACGAGCGGCAGGACGCCTATGTGCGCGCCTGGAGCGGTCGGCTGCTCGCGGTGTTCGGCGTGCGCGTCGTCGACGACCCCGCGCTCGCGGCGCTTCCTGCGGTGCCCGCGGCGGGGCGGCTCATCGTGTCGAACCACCGCTCGATGCTGGATATCTTGGTGATCCTGTCGCGCTTCGGCGGCAACATCCTCTCCAGGGACGACCTCCAGCGCTGGCCCCTCTTCGAGCGCCTCGCGGCCATCGCCGGCACGCTCTACGTCGACCGCGGCAGCAGCGCGAGCGGGGCGGCCTCCATCCGGCGCGTCGGCGATCGGCTGTCCCGGGCCAGGGCCGTGACGGTCTTCGCGGAGGGCACCACGTACCCAGGAGACGAGGTGCGACCCTTCCACGGGGGCGCCTTCCTCGCGGTGGCGCGGACGGGCGGCGAGGTGCTCCCGGTGGGCCTCGCGTACCACGAGCCCGAGGCGATCTACTGGCAGGAGTCCCTGGGAGCCCACGGCCGTCGGCTGATCGAGCAGCCGTCGATCACCGTCGCGCTCCGCCTCGGGGCGCGGATCCCAGCGGCGGGCCAGACGACGAAGCGGCTCACCGCGGAGACGCACGCCGCGGTGCAGGCGGCCGTGACGCGGGCGCGCGGGCAACTCTAGCGGAGCACCGACTGGAGCCACGACCCGGCGCGGGCGCACACGCCCTGGCTGATGGTGTGCGGGCCGTGGAAGGGCGCCCACTCGACGGCGGCGCCGTGACCGACGAGCAGCGTGTGAAGCTCCTCGGCCACCGCGAAGGGGAGGATCGGGTCCTGTCGGCCGTGGCTCTGGAACACCCTGCGATCGCGCGCGTTCTGCGCGAGGGCCGGCCGCCAGCGACCGCCCGCGAGCAGCGTGCCCGAGAGGATCATGAGTCCGGCCCAGCGCTCGGGCGCGTTGAAGAAGAGGTCGGTGGTGACCATCGCACCCTGGGAGAAGCCGCCGATGACCGTGTTCGCCGGGTCGACGCCGTGGTCACGGACGAGCGCCTGGAGACACGACTGCGTGCGGGCGAGGGCGTCGGTCATGCCCGCGGGCGTGGCCTCCGTGTCGAACACCCGGGGGCGGCCCTGCATCAGTGCGATCTGGATGGCGACCATGTCGATGGGCCACCAGGCGCGGGCGCCGCCGCCGAGGTCGAGCGGGGCCTCGGGGAAGAACCACCGCACGCCCGGCCCGGCCTCGATGGCGCCGGAGAGCCCGCAGAGGTCGTCCCCGGGAGCGCCGTAACCGTGACAGAGAATGACCGACGGCCCGGCGACCGGCCCGGCCGTGCGGACCCGCAGTCCGCCGACTTCCAACGTCTTCATGGGGGAACCACTACCTCTCGGGTCCATTGCGCGATGTGATTGCTGGTCATGGGATCCTGGAACGGCAGCCAGAAGGGCGCGAAGCTCGGGTCTTCGCGCAGCGCCTGGCGGTCTTCGGTGTTGGGCACCGCTACCGCGACCATCCAGAGCTGCGGGCGGTCGGCGCCGACGAGCCGTAGCCCGTAGTTGCGCCTCGAAGAGAAGGTCACCCAGTACACCGTACGATCGAGCCAGGTCGTGGTGAAGGGCGACACCTTCGGCCACGAGTTGGTGAGCGCGTCGCGGGTGTCGTTGGGCCCGCGCGCGTTGACCGCGTCGAGCGCGACGGCGTGGTGCGAGGGGAGGTCGGTGTCGACGATCCAGAGCGAGGCCGTCGGGTCGTCGTAAGCGTCACAGGGGTGCCCCCCGAAGGCGCCGCCCGCCTCGGGGAAGGCGTCGCCGGGCTCGGTGCCGCCGGGGCACACCGAGCGGTTGTAGATCACGTAGCGGCCGTCGGGCGTGGGCGCGGGGTAGTAGCGGTTCTCGCCGCGCACCGCAGGCGCCAGCGTGGAAGCCGCGCCGAACTGGTTGCCGTTGAAGGGCA
>CAIOSS010000240.1 GCA_903860995.1 uncultured delta proteobacterium
AGTTCGATCTCGCCGATGCGCGTGTAGAAGCCCCCGAGCGCGGGGTGCGCCGTCGCCGGGTCGGGCGTCGGGTCGTTGGCCGGTGACTCCTCGGCGGCCTCGGCCAGGTGGTTGACCTGGTTCAGGTCGACGCCGCCGCCGGGCTCCTGCGCGCCCGCAGGGATGGTCTCGATCTCCAGCTCGTCGAGCACGCCGAGGCCGAGGATGGAGAGCGTCGCCCGACGCTTCGCCTTGGTTTCGGCCTTCATCAGCACGTTCACCGGGTCGGTGAGCGGCACCGTCGCCGTCGCGGTCTCCACCCGGCCGTTGGGCATCGACGCCTCGCACACCGCGTAGACCAGCTTGGTGCCCGCGAGGTCGATCACCTTCGGGCCGTCGATGATCTTCCGGTTGACGCGGTGCATTGCCGCCAGCTGGTCGGTGGCCCCCCGCGTCGCGTACAGGATCTCCTTCCCGTTGAGCCGCAGGAACGCGAAGGGCTGCGCGTGCGGGTTGAGCCCGAGCCCTTCACACATCTGCACGTAGAACCTCGCCCGCTCGGCCGGCCCGAGCCCCGACAGGTCGCCCCGCAGCACGATCGAGTCGATGACCTTCGCCCCCGTGCGCTCGTCGACGTCGTAGCCCGCGCGCTCGCCCGAAGCCTTCGCCATCTGCCCCGCGGTCTCGTTCTTCTCGTTCTTCTCGTTGTTCATGGCTGTCTCCCTGCTCCTCGCTCACTCACTTCAACCGGGCGGCCGGGTCGGCGTCGCTCGGCCCGTCGGCGTCGCCGATCGGCTCGTCCATCGTCCCCAGCGCCGCCACGAAGGCCTCGGCCCGCTCGTCGCAAAACGCCTCGAACTCCATGTCGCTGGCGAGCGACGCCTCCAGCGCCGCGTCGACCGGCTGCACGTCGTTGGCGGGCAGCAGCCCCGCCCAGAAGAGCGCCTCCACCGCCGGCACGCCCCACTTCCGCTGCGCCTCGCGGAGCACCCGCTCCTTCTTGAATCGGGGGTGGGCCTTCCAGTCGGCGTAGCTGAGCTCGGCCCGCAGCCGCACCAGCTCGTCGAGCTCCTGCGCGGTCTCGACCCGGCGCTCGTCGTACATCGATCCCTGGATCCCGCGTTCAGCAATATTGCTCATGGTGGAAGCTCCTTCGGTCGACGAGGGCGCCTGGGTCGCCGGGGCGCCGTTTCCGGCGCGCTTCGTTCGCTCGTCCATACGCAGAGCAGGATAGGTCGCAGCCCCGCCCAGCGCTGCCCCACGCAACCCTATCGTGACATGAAATGTCACATCAGCAGAGCGCCCTGAGAACGGGAGCTCCCAGCGAGATCACGCGCTCAGTGATGTGACGGAATATGTCCGTCAGGTGCGATCGGCGGCGCGGGCGCGGGGGCTCGACCCCACCGGGCGCAGCACGCCGGGACGGTCGGCGCGGCGCGGCGTGGCGAGCGCCCGGTCGTACCACTCCAGCATCGTGCCCCGCTCATGGGCGCTCTGGGCGCCGACCGCGAGGCGCAGCCACTCGGACGTCGCGCGCTCCCCCGCCGCGCGCTGGATGGCCCTCAGCGCGACGGTCACCGCGTGGTCGGGGCGGAGCGCGTCGAGGGCCTCTTCGAGCGAGGGGTCGCCGTCGACGTTGGCGGCGGTGACCACGGGCGCCGCAGGCTTCGGGGGCGCGGCCCGGCGACCGCCGCCGACCAGGTCGGGCACGGCGCCCACCACCGCGCGGGCGAAGGGGCGAGGGTCGGGCTTCGTGGGCGAGTCGAAGTAGTCCGGCGGCAGGCCGTAGGCCTGCACCACCGCGAGCATCACGTCGCCCCCGAGGGCGCGGTGCCCGCCCAGGATGGCCGCGATGGTGCCCTGCTCGCGCCCGATGGAGGCCGCGAAGGCCCGCTGCGTGAGCTTCGCGCCGCGCGCGGCCCCCAGCGCGTCGAACAGCTCCGCGAGCCGCTCGCGCCTCCTGCGGCTGAGCTCCTTCGTGACCGGACGCGGCACCCCTCACGATCTATCAGGAACTCCAGCGCTCGGCAATCATTGCTTGACTGCTGCTGATATCTTGCGCAATACATCGAGGCATGGATGGCGACGCCCAGACCCCGATGCGCTCACGGTTGCAGGTGCTCGACGGCGGCGGCGCGCCGCATCGGCGCAAGCCCGTGCGCCTGACGCTGCTGCGCGACCCCGGGACGGCCCACCGGCCCGACCTCGTCGACCTCCCCCGGCCCGGAAGCCCGATGTCGCACCTCGAGCACGGCATCGCAGCGCTGCGCGAGGCGGCGCAGGCGGAGACCATCACCGGGCGCAGCGACGGGGTCATCGACGCGCTCGATCACCTCACCCGCGAGCTGAGCGTGCTGTTCGACGACGAGGTGGCCCGCACAGCGCTGCTGCGCATCTCCGGGCAGCTCCGCCGCCCGCGTTGATCTTGCGCCTTCCGCCTCGGCGACGGTACACCCCCGCGTCATGGTCGCCGCGAAGCGCTCGAAGCCCCCTCCCCCGAACAACCTCGCACCTGTTGGCACCGACCCGCGGGTCCTGCGCCGGGCGCACTTCCTGATGCGACTCTCGCGGGCGTGGGACGCTCGCTTCGAGGCGATGGCCCGCGTGGGTCGCATCGGGCGCTGGTACAGCGCCGTCGGCAATGAGTGCACCACCGTCGGCACGGCCCTCGCGCTCGGCGCCAACGACGCGATCTCCACCGTGCACCGCGACCTCGGCGCCGTGCTCACGACCTACCTCGACCCCACGCGCCTCGCGCCGGCGCTCTTCGAGGATGGCGACGCGACCCCGTGGGACGCCCTCCGCCCCTCGCCGCAGAGCCTCCTCGACCAGCTCGCCAGCCAGGTGTTCGGGCGGCGCGGCGGCTTCACCCGCGGGGTCGACCGGTCGTTCCACTACGGGCTCGTGCGACCCGACTGGGGCATCCGGCACGTCGGGATGATCTCGCACCTCGGGTCGATG
>CAIOSS010000241.1 GCA_903860995.1 uncultured delta proteobacterium
CTGCCGTCGCTGTGGGCGCCAAGGCGGCGTCCCGGGAACTCCTGCCAACAGTCGCGGGAGCGGGTACTACGGGTCATGGGTTCTCTGTAAACCCGAGCGAATCCGTGCCGGGCGGGGGTGCCCCGTTGGTGCTCCTGTTGGCTCGAACTCCCGGTGGTGAGCGCGACCGGCGAACTCTCCAGCGAGCGTGTGCACCTGCAGGCGATGCGCAGCGGCCCGGTGCTGCTCGACTTCTGGGCCACGTGGTGCGCGCCGTGCCGGGTCGAGCTTCCCATCCTGGCCTCCCTGCACCGCCGCTACGCCGAGCGCGGTCTGCAGGTCGTCGGGGTCAACGTGGACGAGGGCGGACCGTCGCTGGTGCCGCAGTTTCGCCAGCGCTTCGGCCTCGATTACGTGATGGTGTATGATGTCCAGGGACAGGCGTCGCGTGCATTCCACGTCGAGGGTCTGCCGACGCTGGTGCTCATCGATAAGCACGGCGAGGTGCGCCTGCGCCACGCCGGAACGTCCTCGGAAGAAGAGCTCGCGCGCGCCATCGAGTCGGTGCTGTAGCTCCCGCGACGGTTTTCCGATGATCGTGATGGACTCACCGCACGACTGGGGTGGCGCGTTCAACCGCCGCTGGGGCCCTTCGGTGCACCTTATCTCCGACCTCCCGGGCCCGCCGGGTCGCGCGAACTGGTGGCCTTCATGGCGGCGATGGGCGTCGCGTGGGCGCCCATCCAGCACGCGGACACCTACCGCGAGCGCCACGAGCTCGCGGGCGAATGGGTCGACCGGGCCCGCGCGCTGGGAGCTGTCACGCTCGACCGCGCGACGTTCGTGGGCATCCTCCGCAGGAAGCGCGAGGCGCTGGACGTCTGACGTCGGCACGCAGAAGGCGACCGACAATCTCGCAGATGATTCCGTGATGGGCGGCAGGGACGGATGCCAACCAAGCGGTAGAAAGCAACGCCATCGATCGCCCCGAGCGGGGGCCTCGATGCCACGTCTGCGCGTACCCGCGGCAGTCGCATCACCACCCAGGTCCACCACCGCCCATGAGATTCACTCGAAATTTTCAGGCTGCGCTCACTTCCTCGGACGCCCGACCGGCGCGATCGCACGGCGTCCTCGCGCTGCTTGCGAGTGCGCTGTCGGCCTGCGCTTCGGCCCCCACGCCCGCTCCCGTGGTGTCTTCCGCGGGCGCTGGATCGAGCCCTGGAGGGGAGGTTACGCAGTCGCACGGAGAGGCTCGCCCGGCCCAGACGAGCGCGTCCCGCCTCGAGTCGAACTGGCCCGACGGCGAACCTTCCACCGATCTGCAGCGCACGGCCAATGACCTCATCCTGCGAACCCAGGGATGGCTCGCCACGCCAGAAGGACGGCGCGAACTGTGCTCCCTGTCGGCCACCCCGGACGACATGCGGAGAGCCCAGGCAGCCACGAGAGACCTGACCGCGCGGTTCTTTCCGCACCTGAAGCGGTCACTGCAAGAGGCGGAGGGTTCCGACCCGGTGCTGCACGCCCTGCTCGATGCGTCGCGGTCGTTGATGTCAGTTCCTACGCCCGCCGTGGACGGCGTGGCCCAGGGTCTGATGTGGGTTGAGGCCGACTCCTATCGTCGAATGGTCTGCCAGCCCGGGGCGAAGATTCCTCAGATCGCTGCTGCCTTTTTCGCAATGGTCAATGAGCGCACGCACCTGCTTGGAATTCTCGAAGCGTGGGTGAGCGCGCCGATCACCGCGCCGCCGCAGCCGCAGCCGGTCGGCTACTGGACCCAGCGGAGCGATCTCGGGCAGATCGCGGATCGCACGCTGACAACGCTGTCCGCGACCGGCCCCGAGGTCGATGATCACAGCACTGCGGTGATGGCGCAGGCGACGGTCACCGGCGCGCCCTTCACGTGCGATGCGGGCGCCGTGCACCGCTTCGATCTCGGAAACCCGGGCGGGGGCAACCACGTTCTGGAGTCGGGCGAACTGTTCGGGATTCGGCTGCGATGCCGAAACACCAGCCAGACGCGCATGGTGAGCCAGTCGATTGTCGCGACCGCTTCCGCTCCAGGGATCGTCTTTGTCGGAGGCGAAACCGTGGTGCCCGAGGCGAACGCGGGCGAGGAGTTCGATCTGGCCATAGGGCCGATCTATCTGGCCAGGACCACGGATGCCCAGGCAACGACCCTCGATCTACAGGTCGAGAGTTCTGGCGTATCCGAATCGGGCACGCTGAGATTGGCGTTTCAACCGATCACCGTCGAGGCCACGGACATTTCCTTCGCGACTCCGCCCGACGAGGACCGCCCAGGGTCCAGTGAGAGAGACTCGGAGGGTCCTGGTCTCGCGGGCCCCGACGACCGCCTCGAACTCCTGGTGCGCACCGTGGTCACGCAGGGCTTCGCGCCGACGTTGGGCCCGGTGACGTTCGCCTTTCCAGCGGACGGCAGCGTATTTAGCCTCGACGCGATGGGCAACCAGGACTTCGCGCCGGACGCCGCAGGTGCCGGGCGCTTCGTCAGCGTCGATGAC
>CAIOSS010000242.1 GCA_903860995.1 uncultured delta proteobacterium
GTCACCTGCTCGGCGCTCTCGGCGAGGTGGGTGAGGCCCGCCCGTCGCAGGCGGCGAGCGACATAGCGCCCGTAGCGGACGAACACGGGATATGCGGATGTTGATGGCGGTAGACGCATGGACACTGACCTCCTCGAAGGGTGAAGTGGCTATCATCCCAGGACTCTCTTCCGATATGCCGGACAAAATGGGCCGCCCATTTGTCATTCAGGCCACCGGGGTGTGTTGGAGGATTGACGCTGCGTCGGAAGAGTGACGGTTCGTCAGATGAATGACGAGGGCGATATAGTCCAAGGTCGCTGTGGACATCGAACCGCATTCCATTGTTTCCGAACCGTGATTGACAACACAACGCGGTCGGGCGGACAAGGGACGCAGTAGACCGGTTCTGGGGAGTGGAGGTCGTCGATGGTGCGGTCCTTGGGGTCTCTGGCGAGAGTCCTTTGTTTGTTTGCCGTGGTGAGCGCTCTGGCATGTTCATCGCGAGTCATCGGCGGGGCTCCCACGGGCGGGCGTGAAGCGGCAACGCTGACTAGCGCGCGAGAGCGGCACTGGCTGGTGCAGGGCATCCCTCACAGCCACTCGGTGGTCGCGGTGGGACGCGAGCCCACCGAAGCCGAGCGCGCCGAGGTCACCGTGCTGGTCGCGCGCTATCGAGCCCGACGGGACAGCTTCGATCTCTCGCTCATCGAGGACTACGCCGAGGCCCACCCCGACTCGCCGTATGCGCCGTCCCTCCACTTTGCCATCGGCCTCGCGGCGAGGGAGATGGCCCGCTACCAGGACACCCTCTCGCACCTGGAGGCCGCGTGGCGTCGCTTCGAGGGGGCCCGGTCCAACCTGGCGCGAGCGCAGGCCGACCGGGTCATCGCCGAGCTCGCGGTGATGCACGCCCAGCTCGGACATCGGGAGACCCTGCGGACGCTGTTTGCCTCGCTCCGCACGCGTCCGCCGCTTGGCGTCTCTGCGGAGCGGATCAACCACGCCTGGGAGGGGTACCAGATGATGGAACACGATCCCGGCCGGGCCTACCTCTGCGGGCCGCTGGCGCTCCGGTCGGTCTGGCGGGCCTCGCACGACAACCGCACGGACCTCGATCCACGGATCGCGGCGGTGCGCTCGACCCACCAGGGGACCAGCGTGGCGCAGCTCGCGGCTCTTGCGTCGGCGGTGGGGATGGACCTGCGCGCGGTACGTCACCCCGTGGGCGCGCCGTGGGCCTCGCCGATGGTGATCCACTGGAAGGTGGGTCACTTCGCCGCGATCATCGATCACCGGGCGCTCGGGGCCGGTCGAGGGGTCTACCTGTTGCGCGACCCCACCTTCGGGGAGGATCGCTGGACCACCGGCGACATCCTCGACCGGGAGGCCTCGGGGATCACCCTCGCGCCTGCGAACGATGGCCGCACCGCCGCCTGGGCGGCCGTCTCCGACGAGGAGGCGCGCTCGACCTGGGGCAGGGGCTACACCACCTCGGGCGGCGCCCCCAATCTGTGGGGACGGGAACACCGCATGAAGGAGTGCGGCGCAGGGGGCTCGAAGGGGATGCCGCGCCGCTACCTGATCACCCACCTCGCCACGCTCGCGGTCGAAGACACCCCCATCTGGAACAACCCCGCGTTCGGCGACCCGTTGGAGTTTCAACTCTCCTACAACCAGGCCGACTGGCAGGGAACGCCGACCTGGATGAGCACGCTCGGGCAGCGCTGGATGCACAACTGGCGGGGCGAGATCGAGGTGGTCACCACCACCACCTGGAGGCACGTCCCTCCGACCAATCTCGGCCCGTCCCCGCCTACCGCCACGCAGGCGACCTCCATCATCATCCACTCCCGCACGGGCGGGGACATCCACTACCGCGTGCCCTGGGAGGACGAGTACGAGTCGCTCCCGGACGTGATCGACTACGAGAGCAATGCGCGGCTGGTGTTCCACTACGACACGGGCCACAACATCCTGTCGATCGACCGGGAGTTCGCCGACCACACGAGCGAGACCTATACGGGCAGCGCGGGCCACTATCGACTGACCGAGGTGCGCGACGCGCAGGGCCGGGCCACCACGCTGACCTACCGGACGGGCACGGCCCGCCTGGAGTCGGTCACCGCCCCGTCGGGGACGATGGTGGTCCACTACGACACGGACGACACGGAGGCGGAGACCTTCCTCCTCATTCGGA
>CAIOSS010000243.1 GCA_903860995.1 uncultured delta proteobacterium
CCGCCCGCGCGCACGTCGCTCTTCGGTGACCTCGCCCTCGGCGACGATGAGATCGACGACATGTTCGGTGCCATCGGGGATGGCGGCGCGGCCGACCAGGCCCCTTCGCTCGACACCGCGGCGCTGCTCGAGCCTGAGATCGCCTCGGAGGTCTCCGTCGTGGTCGTCGAGGCCTCGACGGAGGCGCCTGCGATCGAGGAGGAGGACGAAGAGGTCATCGCCGTCGACGACGAGCCCGACACCGCGGCCGTCGAGCTGACGGCGGCTGAGTTCGATGACGATGCAGACGACGCGGACCTGACCATTGAGCCCGACGAAGAGATCGTGGTGGTGGCCGACGCCCCCGCGGAGCTCGATCGCGGTGCGGCGCTCGCGGCCGCCGTGACGAGCCGTCGGCGGGACGACGAGGACCTCGACGCCGCCTTCGCCGTCGACGCGCTCGCGGAGGTGCGCGCGCGGGTCGATCTGCTCGTCGGCGAGGCGGCGGTCGCGGAGAGCTTCGTCGACGCGGCGGAGTGGTACGCCCACGCCGCCGACCTCCTCGACGGTGCGCTCGGGGAGTCGGCCCGCGCCGAGCAGGTCGCGGAGCGGGCGCGCGCGCTGGCGCCAGAGGTTCCGCTCGGGCTGCGGGTGCAGCGCCGGCTGATGCTGGGCTCTGGTCGGATGGCCGAGGCGGCGCGGCTGGGCGCCGAGGAGCTCGCCGCGGCGACGACGCGCGACGAGCACGACGCGCTGCGGTGGCTTCACGCGTTCGCGGCCCAGGCGGACGACATCGACGCCGCACGCGATTCCTGGCGGGCGATCGCGGCGCGGGGCGCCGGCGTCGAGGCCGCCCTGGCCGCCCTGCTCGACGGCGCCTCCCGGCGCGATCCGACGGCCGTCTCTGAGGCCCTGGACGCCTGGGCCGACCTCGCCTCCGGGGCGCTTGCGGCAAGCATCCGCGTGGCCCGCGCCCGGTTGTCTGAAGGCACCGACACCGACGCCGCCCTGGACGCCGCGCGTGCTGCGACGACGAGCGACCCCACCGACCTCGGGGCGTGGCTCACCGTGGCCCGGATGGCGACCGGGCGCGGCACGGCGCGCTGGCTGCTCGACGCCCTCGCCGGCGTCGGCCGACTCTCCGATCGTAGCCTCGTGGCGTCCTCTGCGGTCGCACTCGGCGCCGCGCTCGGCTCTCTCGTCGGCGAGCCCGTGACCGTCTCCGCGGAGGGAGACGCCACGGCGCTGGGACGGCTCGTGACCCACGCCCGCGAGCTGTCGCGCCTCGACGCGGTCGAGGGTGCGTCGGCCCCTCCCGGCGAGGCGTCGGAGCCTGGCACCGCGGATGACCCGCGGTCGAGGGTGCAGCGGCTGTTGCGCGCGTTTCAGCAGCGCCGGGAGGGGGCGGTCGCGCACGCGGCGGCCTCCCTCTTCGACGCGCACGCCCCGCTCGTACACGCCGGGCTGCTGGCGCGGGGGGGCTCGGTCGACCCTGCGGAGACGGCCGCGGTGCGCGGGTTCCTCGCGGAGGCCGACCCGCTGCTGGTGGCGCTGCGCGCGGCCACCGACGGGGAGGTGGCGATCACCGACTTCGCGTCGGGGGAGGGGGCCTGGCACCGCCTGGCCGCGGCCGAGGCGCTCCGCCGGGCGGGCGGCGACGGGGCGATGGCGGCCTTCGGCGCGATCGGGGGGATGGTCGCCGACGCGGGCGCCGTGACCTTCGCGGCGAGGGCCCGGGTCGCGCTTGCGACCGCCGACGATCTCTCCGGTGCGCTGCGCGCCGAGGCCGGGGCCGCGGACGACCCCCGGCGGACCGCCGCGCTCCTGCTGTTGGCGGCTGCGACGAGCGAGGCCGAGGGGGGAGCGGTCGTCATCGCAGAACTCCGTCGACTGCTGCCCGGGGACGTCGCGGTCGCTGAGATCGCGGCCCAGCTCGGGCTGCGGGACCATGGGTCGATGGCGGAGGTCGCGGCGGCCCTGGAGGAGGTCAAGAGCGACCCCGGGGTGGTTCTCGTCGCGGCGATACGCAGCGCGCTGCGGCGCTCGGAGACCGACCCCGACCTCGCCGCGCGGAGCCTCTGGGAGCGCTGGTCGACCGCGCGCTCGGACGCCTGCCTC
>CAIOSS010000244.1 GCA_903860995.1 uncultured delta proteobacterium
GGCCATGACCCGCGCGGTAGAACAAACCCATGCGCTCCGTCGGACCTTATCGCGGCGTCGATCGGCGGGAGGTTCCGGCCTATCCCCTGCGAGAGGCGGCGCATTACCTCCGCCTGCCGCCGACCACGCTCCGGCAGTGGGTGTGCGGGCGCAAGGTGGGCGGGCGACGCGATCCGGGTGTGATCGAGCTGCCCGGCAAGGTCGGGCGCAGCGTCGTGCTGTCATTCAACAACCTGGTCGAGTGTCACATCCTGGCGAGCCTGCGCCGCGAGCACGACGTGCCTCTACGCAGCATCCGGACGGCGCTGCGGTATGTCCGCGACGAGCTCGGTCTCGAGCGCCCGCTGCTCCAGCAGCAGTTTGAGACCGACGGGGTCGACCTCTTCGTCGACCACCTCGACCTGCTCGTCAACGCTTCCAGGGAGGGTCAGCTCGGCGCGAGGGCGCTGCTCTCGGGGGCGCTACGCCGGGTCGAGCGCGGCGCCGACGGGCTCCCCATCAAGCTCTATCCCTTCCCCGGGTCGCAGAGCGGCGCCGACGCGCCAAGGCACATCGTGGTCGACCCGGCCGTGAGCTTCGGGCGTCCGGTCATCGTCGGAACGGGCGTGCCGACGCAGGAGGTCGCCGCACGCCTCCGGGCCGGTGAGGGTGTGCGCGAGCTGGCCGACGATTTCGGGGTCAGCGAGGCGCACATCGTCGCGGCCATGGTGTGCGAGATCCGCGATCGTGACGCGGCTGCCTGAGCCCGCGACGTTCTTCGTCGATCGCTCGCTCGGGGGAAAGATCGTCGCTGCGGCGCTCCGATCGGCGGGAGCGGTCGTAGAGGTGCACGACGATCATTTCAAGAAGGACGACCCCGATGAGCTGTGGCTGACGAAGGTCGGCGCGTCGGGATGGGTTGCGCTAACGAAGGACGAGCAGATCCTCCATCGACCGGCGGAGATCGTCGCGCTCTTCGAGGCGGCGACGGCGGTCTTCGTGCTCGTGGGTGGCGACCTGAAGGGATCTGAGATCGCGCGCGCCTGGGTCGCGGCGTTGCCGGTGATGCGGGACATCATCGCGCAGACCGACGTGCCCTTCGTCGCGAGGGTGCGCGCCGACGGGGCAGTGAGCGTGGCGTTGAACGCCGAGGGCGTCGAAGTGCGGGCGCGAAGGAAGCGGGCGAAGGGGAAGCCGACGGGAGGCGCGTGAGGGGGAAAGGCCTCGTCGGCCGATAGCTGCGTCGCTGCCCCATCACGCCGTCCGCGTCGGCGATGGATCGTCGGGTGTTGTGGCAGATGACGGCGGCGCTCGGTGTCCTGGCGGTGGGCTCACGCGACGCCGCGGCCGATCCGCCCTGAGCCTTCAAGTCTCGTGTGGAGAGGTATCAGGGCGACGGGGCGGCGGGCGCGGCGGGGGCGGGCGCGGGCGCCGGGTGGGGCGACACCATGGTCATCGCGGCGTAGGCGATGACCAGGGCGATGAGCACCAGCGTGGCGATGAGCTCCAGCGGGAGGATGCCCGCCAGCCGCGACCAGCCATCCGCGTAGAACCTCCCCCCGGAGCGCTTCTGCAGCCGCCGCTGCACGCCCTCCAGGAGGTCGGGCGGGGGGGCGTCCTTCGGGGCGTCGGCGGCCTTCGGGGCGCTCGCGCCGGACAGCGGGGCCTCGGCCGCGGCGGCCATCGCCGAGAGCCCGTCGAGCATGCGACCGAAGGCAGCGTACTCGCGCTGCAACGGGGCGCTGGCGTCGAGCGCCGCCCGCACCGCCTCGGTGCGCTCGGGTGACAGCTCTCGGTCGTGGTAGGCGCTGAACAGATCGCGCACCTCGTCGTCGGTCAACATCGCAACCTCACTCCGGGAGCTTGTACCCGAGGCCCCGCTCGATGGCCTCGCGCAGCGCCGCGCGGGCGCGGTGGAGCCGGCTCTTGACGGTCCCCTCGGGCAGGCCCGTGATCGTCATGATCTCCTCGTAGCTGAGGCCCTCCAGGTCGCGCAGCACCACCAGCGCGCGGTGCTCCTCCTCCAGCAGCCCCAGCGCGCGCTCGATGACCCGGGCCATCTCCGCGCCCTGCATCGACTCGTCGGGCCGGTCGGGCCGGGACATCACGGGCCCTCCCTCGGTGAGCGCCTTGCCCCCCTCGTCTTCGAGGGCGTCGTGGCCGCGGGTCACCCGTCGGTCGAGGTACTTGATGCGGTTTTTACAGTGGTTGATGGCCACCCGGTAGAGCCAGGTGCCGAGGCGCGCGTCGCCGCGGAAGCTGTCGATGCTGCGGAAGACGGTGATGAACACCTCCTGCGCGAGGTCTTCGGCCTCGGCGCGGTTGCCGAGCATCCGCTGCACCAACGAGAACACCTTGGCCTGGTAGGCCCGCACGAAGAGGTTGAACGCCGCCTCGTCGCGGCGCCGCAGCCGCTCGACCAGGGCGCGCTCGGCCTCGACGTCGAGGGTCACGGTGAACCCCTCGGCGTGGAGCGTCGACCATCCCAGCGGCAGCGCAGCGGCACGACCTCGCACATACGCCGAGACAGCGGTCGGGGTCGAGAGGTTCCGCGGGGGGCTTCAGAAGCCCGGATCGCGCGCCATGTGGGACTCGATCGTCGCCCGCCCCGCGGCGGGACGCCGCCCCGTCGGATGCGACGCCC
>CAIOSS010000245.1 GCA_903860995.1 uncultured delta proteobacterium
ATCACCTGCGGCACGCGGAGCATCTGCAGGCCATGGCCCGTGGCGGGCGCGTCGAGCAGCACGAGGTCGTAGACCGGCCGCCCGTTCTCCTGCTGCTTCACGTGATAGAGCGTCTTGCCGAGCATCGACCACGCGTCCATGCCCGGTACCGCGCGCAGGAAGCCCTTCACCGCGCGGTTGTCCATCACGGCTTTGTAGAGCGCGCGCACCTTCAAGATCATCATCCCGTACTCGTCGAGGCACGTCTCCGGATCGAGGTTGACGGCGTCGATGTTGGGGAGGATGCGCGCCACCTCGCTGGTGATGAACTGCGACTCCAGCATCGTGCTCATGCGCTCGCGGGCCTGGGACATCGCCACGAGCACGCGCTTGCCGCGGGAGGCGGCGAGCACCGCGAGGGAGGCGGCGACGGTGGTCTTGCCAGTGCCGCCCTTGCCGATGACGGCGAGGAAGCGTCGGTCGAGGAGGTCAGACGCCATGCGGGGTGACCGGTGCTAGCGCGAGCATCGGGCGTGACGCAAGCAGCGACTCAGCGTCGGCGGCGGCGGACGACGCCCGCGGCGAGGCCCAGCGCGAAGAGAGCAGCGAGGCCCCGCGGGGCGCGCGCCCCAGGCGAGGCGGAGCACTCGAGGCCCCGGGACGACGAGGTGGCGTCGGTGCCGCTGTAGAATCCGTCGTCGGTGGCGCAGGGCGGGCGGTTGACGAGCACCCCGGCCTGGAAGGAGGGCTGAAGCCCGACGGGCGATGTGGCGGCCTGCAGCTGGAGGTCGCGGTCGAGCGCGGAGGCCGGGAGGTCGGCCCGGAGGCGGGTGATCCACGGGCGCGACAGGCCGCGAACGGCGACGCCCCAGTCGGCATAGGCCTCGGCGTCGCGGGTGAAGGTGCCACCGATGGAGCCGGCGGAGAGCGCGGCCTCGGTGACCCAGGCCCGACCGCCCGACGGCGCGATGGCCGCGCGGAACATCGCCGCATAGTTGCTGGTGTTGGTGTTGTAGTCCCAGGAGACGCGGGCGCGGTCGACCAGGGCGTTGGGGAAGTTCATGGCCTCGGAGCGCCCTTCGCTGAAGACGAAGAGCGAGACCCCGACCTTGTCGGCGATGCCCGCGGCGACCATGCGCAGCGGGAGCACCGGCGAGGGGGTGGAGAAGCGCACCCGCACGGGCTGCATGGCCTGGATGCCCTCGCCCGGGCGCAGGCGCAGCGCGATGAAGTCCATGCGCAGGTCGGTGTAGTGCCGGATGACGGGCTCGATGCTGGCGGGGATGGCGTAGCTGTTGGCGCGAAGCCAGGTGGAGAGCGCGTCGGCGTCGGAGCTGCGGAGGGTGACCGTCTGGTAGGGGCCGACGATGGCGGTGCTCAGGATCTGGACGTTCCCGCTGCTCTCGAGGCTGCCGACCGTGGCGGAGTCGCTCGCGAAGAGGCCGCTGCGGCCGGCGCCGGGGCAGACCAGGGCGGGCGCGGTGACCGTCGGGGCGGTGAGCTGGGTGAGGGTGTCGAAGAAGGTGCCGCTGGCGAGCTCGACGGTGGCGTCGCCCTGCACCGGGAGCACCCAGGAGAAGTCCTGCGGGCGACCCGAGTAGCGGAACTGGTCCCACAGGATCGACTCGCTGGCGTGGAGCGCCATGACCATGACGTGATCGGTGACGACCTGGTTGGTCTCGCTCGGGGCGAAGCACCCGCCGCACGCGTCGGCTACGTTGCTGGAGAGGGTCGGCAGCCCGAGGGCGGCCACGAGCAGGAGCGAGCGGGTCCAGGGGGTGGGCTTCATGGAGTCATCCTCTGTGCAATGGATGCTCCAAGCCCGAGGAAAACTCAAACACGCGGGAATCAGCGGGGTGACGTGGGCGCAGGGGCTGCGGCAGGGTGTGCCATCCCCTCACGGGCGAGTGCCGCGGAGGCCCACGGAGCCTGCCGCGGCACCGTGGGCTGGCCGTAGACCGGCTGCACCGCGGGGCGCACGTGCACGCCGGCGCGGAAGGTCTGCGCGTCGGCGTCGGACGACGCAAGGCCAGGCGTGGCGAAGAGGGCGGCGAGGGCGGTACCGAAGACGAAGCGGGGAGAGTTCATGGGGGCCTCCGTTGTGGCGGTGGGGACATCACCTTCGACGCCGCGCCCCGCTGCCTCCCTTACGGCCCTCAAGAGATTTTTCCCGGGGCCCTCCGTCGGGCGACGGGCGACGGGGCCGCGGAAGCGACCAAACACTCCCCGTCCCGACCCGACGTGGTCTATAGCTGGGGCGCCGCGATGAACGACGTCCTCCGCCCCGTGACCACCGCGCCGAAGCCGCTGTCGGTGAGCGAGTTCAACCGCACCGCGCGCGACTCCCTCGAGCAGCGCTTCGCCGCCCCCCTCTGGATCGAAGGGGAGATCTCGTCGGCCAAGCTGGTCGCCTCGGGTCACCTCTATTTCGAGCTCAAGGACGAGCGCGAAGACGCCCGCCTCGCGTGCGTCATGTGGAAGGGCAGCCTCGCCCGCGCGAAGGCGAAGATGACGGTCGGGGAGAAGATCCTCCTGCGCGGCCGTCCCACCATCTACAACCCCCGCGGCAGCTTCCAGTTCGTGGGGGACGCCTCCGCCGCCGCGGGCGCCGGGGCCGCCGCCGCGGCCCTCGAGGCGCTCAAGGAGAAGCTCCGCGCCGAGGGGCTCTTCGACGACGAGCGCAAGCGCCCGCTCCCGCGCTTCCCGAGGG
>CAIOSS010000246.1 GCA_903860995.1 uncultured delta proteobacterium
CGGCCGAGGCGAACTCGTTCACCTGTGAGCGCTCGTGCCCAGCCATCGGCGCTCGCGGCGCGGCGAGGCGTGCGCGATTGCGCAAGTGTGGCTTGAGCCACCCCAACTCACCTGCAGACGGGCGTAGTAGTCGACGTACTTGTCGAACGGCTTGAGGTTGAGCGTGGAGAGGTCTATGGCGTCGGGACGGTACGTCGGGTCGCGCTTCCGCCGCTCCTCCTCCCTGGCCCTCCGCTTGTGCGCCTCAGCCTGCAGCGCCGCCGCTATCTTCTCCTCCACCTCTCGAGAGAGCGTAATGCCCTGCCAGTGCGGGTTGCTGACAGTCCCGCCGCCGCCACCGCGCTGCAGCTGCGCCTGCCGCCGCGCCAGCGCCGGGTCGAACAATTCGATCGCGTTCCGGCCGACCATTGTATTACTCTTCGTCCGACCAGAGGGAGAGCGGCGGGCTGTTCACCGTGCCGCAGTGCTTGTCGCCCGGCTCGTGATGGCGTTGCGATGTGAGAGCGGCGGGCTGCTCACCTGCCTCGGTGCTGACCGGAAGGCCACCTCGTTGTCTCCGCTGTCTTCGCCGCCCGCGATCCACACGCGACCCGAACGATCGACCAGCTGATCGCCCTTTATCGGGGCCCCTATCGGGGCCACCTATCAGGGCCACCAGAAAAGTCGGCGGGCGCAGGAACTTTCCCTCGGCGCCAGTTGGCCGGGCCGGCGTAGGGACGCGCCTCGTCCGCATCGGTCGCCGCGTCACTGGCACTGGTGGTCGTCGCGGCACTGGTATTGCACGGGCTCGTCGCGGCCATGGCGGCACTGGCGCTGGTCGTTGCGGCGGCGCTGTGCGGCCTGCTGCAACCGGTCCCCGTCGCACGTTGGGGCGTAGCGTCGCGGCTCGCGGTAGCGCCGGTGACTGGCCGGGCCGCGCCGAAGCTGATGTCCGGAGCCGATGGCGGCGAGTGCGATGATGAGGATTCCCCCGACCCGTACGCGGTCCTCGAGATTCCGCGATCGGCCACGCTGTCGGAGATCCGCAGGGCTTACCGCCGCCGCGCGCGTGAGGTGCACCCGGACGCGGGTGGCACCGTAGAGGACTTCGACCGGCTGACGCGCGCCTTCTCCGCGCTGGCTGGCACCAAGGGGCGCGACCGGCCGGTGTGGTATGCTTCGGAGATGCGGCGGAGAGCTCGCGAGCGCGCCGCGAGCTCTTGGAGCGAATTGTGCACCCGCGCGAAAAGCTACAGCACGGGCGCGGCGGCGAGCGGCGACTCCCGCGTCGGGATGGACGAGCGGCTGCCGGGGTGGGGGGCGGCGGCGGCGGAATCTTCGGAGCGGCGGCGCTCGCGCTCGCGGGAGGTTGAATGCGACGAGATGGCGGTGCAGGCCTTCGTCGACGGGGAGCAAGCGCCCGCCGAGACGGTCGCGCTCTCGGGACAGCTGGATGATGCGGAACGGAAGCTGGCCGAGCTGACAAATCGGGAGGTGCGAGACGCCGCAATTGGGCACCGCGCACATGAGGGACGGCCCGGCGCCGGGGAGTACGGCGCGAGATTTTATCTGGCATAGGATGACCACCGCGGGGCGCGCGATGCACAGGTGCTCGAGGTTGAGGTGGGGGACGTCGAGCAGCGCGTTACGTGCCATCGCGCGCGCGTGATGCACCTCGAAGGGGAGTTGGGCAAGGCAAACTGCC
>CAIOSS010000247.1 GCA_903860995.1 uncultured delta proteobacterium
GAGCGGGTGCGCCGGGGCGGGCTGCCCGGCGCGGCCGGCGGCGCGGCCGGGTTCGCGGTGAGCGCGTCGGCGCTGTCGGGCCGCGAGGTGCTGCTCGTCGTCGGCGGCGGCATCGCGGCCTTCAAAGCGGCGCTCGTCGTGCGCGAGCTGCAGCGCCGCGGCGCCGCGGTGGAGACCGTGCTCACCGCGGCCGGGCAGCGCTTCATCTCCGGCGTGACCTTCGCGGGCATCACAGGCCGCGCGGCGCGGGTCGACCTCTGGGACCCCTCGTACCCCGGCGAGCTGCACATCGCGCTTACGGCGAAGGCCGACCTCGTGCTTGTCGCCCCGGCGACGGCCGACCTGCTCGGGCGCATGGCCCACGGCCTCGGCGACGACCTCGCCACCACCTGCCTGCTCGCCGCGCGCGGCCCGGTGCTCGTCGCGCCCGCGATGCACCCGCGGATGTGGGAGCACCCGGCGACGCAGGCCAACGCCGCGCTGCTGCGGGCGCGCGGGGTGACCCTCGCGGGCCCCGTGGTGGGCCCGCTGGCGAGCGGCGAGCGCGGCATCGGGCGGATGGCCGAGCCCGAGGCCATCGTCGACGCGGCGGCGCGCGCGCTCACCCCGCAAGACCTCGCGGGGCGCCGGGTGGTGGTGAGCGGCGGCGGCACCCACGAGGCGATCGACCCGGTGCGCTTCGTCGGCAACCGGTCGTCGGGGCGGATGGGCTACGCGGTGGCGACGAGGGCCCGCGACCGGGGCGCGGCGGTGGTGCTGGTGAGCGGTCCCACGGCGCTCGCCGCGCCGGAGGGCGTGGAGGTGCACCGCGTGCGCAGCGCGCGAGAGATGCGCGACGCCGTGCTTTCCGCGGCGTCCTCGGCCGACCTCGTGGTGATGGCCGCCGCCGTGGCCGACTACCGCCCGGCCGACGTCGCCGCGGAGAAGATCAAGAAATCCGAGGCGGAGCTGGTGATCCGGATGGTGAAGAACCCCGACATCCTCGCGGAGCTCGGGGCCGCGCGGCGACCCGGGGGGCCGATGCTCGTGGGCTTCGCGCTGGAGACCGGCGACCTCGTCGAGCGGGCGCGGGAGAAGCTTGTGCGCAAGGGCTGCGACCTCGTGGTGGCCAACCTCGCGGACGACGGCTTCGACGGCGACGACAACCGCGTAACGCTGGTGACTCTCGGGGCGGTCGTCCCCCTCGAGCGGATGAGCAAGGCCGCTGTCGCCGACCGCATCCTCGACCACCTCGCCGCGCGACCGCGGGGTGACTGACCGAGGTTCGGACTGTTCACAATTGAGGGTTTCCCGACGGCTTGTCTAGACTGCCAACGTGCTGAAACCTAACGCGCTCGCGGCGCTCGCTGCCCGTCACGGGGTCGGCGAGACGCTCACCCGACAGGTGCTCATCGTCGACGACGACGTGGGCAACCTCGACGTGTTGCGCGCGTTCCTCGACGCCGACTACGTGGTGCACGAGGCGATCTCCGCGGAGGTCGCGCTGGCCCTGCTGGAGGTCGAGCGCTTCGACGTCATCGTGTGCGACCAGCGCATGCCCGGGATGACGGGCATCGAGATGCTGGCGCGGGTGCGCGAGCGCTACCCCGACGTGGCGGGCATCCTGCTGACGGCGTTCACCGACACGCCGGTGCTGGTGGACGCCATCAACCGCGCGCGGGTGTTCCGCCACATGCACAAGCCCTGGGAGCCGGAGGACCTCCTCGGGGCCGTCGCGCAGGCCAGCGCCATGGTGCAGCAGCGCCGGCTCAACGCGCGGCTGCTGGAGCTGCTCGCGGCGCGCGGCGACGAGCTCAAGGGCGCCCTCGATCAGCTCCGCGCGGCGCAGCAGAAGATGCTGCACCTGGATCGGCTGGGCACCATCGGACGGCTCACCGCGGGCATCACCCACGACCTGCGCAACACCCTCACCGGGCTCACCCTGCTGGAGAGCGTCTTCGAGGCGCAGCAGGTCGCGCCGCGGCTGATGGCGCCGCTGCGCGTGGGCGTCTCGGCCACGCGGCACCTGATGGCGACGCTGAGCACGCTGCACCAGTTCGCGGCCGGCAACCTCGCGCTGAAGGAGGAGCTCATCGACGTCGGCGAGGTGGTGCGCGACGCCCTCGTGCTGGCGGGCCTGGAGATGGAGCAGCGGCGCTCGCGCTGCGTGACCGCCATCGCCCCCCACCTGCCGCCGGTGCGCTGCGACCGCGCGCGCATCCTCCAGGTGCTGGTGAACCTCCTGCGCAACGCGATGCAGTCCACCGAGGGGCCGCAGCTCATCCAGGTGGAGGCCGCGGAGAGCGACGGGGGCGTGGTGATCGCCGTGCAGGACGAGGGGCCTGGCGTCGCGCCGGAGATCGTGTCGCGGCTGTTCGACCCTTTCGAGGGCACCAAGGGGGCTCAGGGCCTCGGGATGGGACTGTACATGTGCCGACTGATCATGGAGCAGCACGGCGGGACGATCCGCTCGATGCCGCCGGTGCCGCCGGGCGCCGGAGCACGCTTCGTCATCGAGCTAGGGAAAGGAAGAGATGGAAACCAATCATGACAGGGCTCCGACTGATCGTCCGTCGCGGCCGTCGATCGCGCCCGGGATGAGCCAGGACGAACTGTCTGGTGTCGATGTGCGTCCGAGCGCGCCGCCAAGGAACATCGAGGACCTCGACGGGGCCGAAGGGCGCGCGATCTATTTCCGGCCCCATCGCTATCAGCCCTCGGATCTCGGGCCCGTGCGCACGGTGGTGTCGGTCTCGGTCAGCGGTCGGCGCTTCGAGTGCGAGATGACCGACGTTTCGCAGAACGGCGTCGCCTTCGAGTGGCCGGCCGACGTCGAGGTCGAGATCGGGGTGACCATCCCGGAGCTGAGCCTCAGCTTCGATCAGCATGAGGCGTACAGCGGCGCGGCGACGGTCAGTTCGCTCCGCCGCCGCGAGGGGACGCTCGTCGTCGGTGCGTCGTTCATCGACTCGCTGATGAACGTCGACGACGTGATCGCGCTGCGGGACGTCAAGTCCTACGCGGCCGCGGGTTCGAGCGGGCTCGGGCTGGAGAGCGCGCCGTGGCGGGTCGAGGGCCACGCCGAGTTCAAGTCCCTTGTCGCAGAGCTACGCTTGTTCCTGGAGGACGCCCGCGAGCACCTCGCCGAGGTCGAGCGGGTGCTGCCGTGGGACGTGGTGCACGGCGAGGGGCGCTCCGCCGCGCAAGACGCGCTCATCGCGAGGGTGAAGCGCGAGTTCGCGGACGAATTCATCCAGCGGTCGGAGCGCATCGACGCGGCGCTACGGACGGCACCGCTCGGGGACATCCCGGCACTCAAGGAGTATTCCCAGCGCTTCCTCCAGAGCTACTTCATCGAGGCGCCGTGCATGCATCGGGCGCTGTTCAAGCCGCTCGGATATCCCGGCGACTACGAGGTGATGAAGTACATGTACGAGAACCAGTTCGCCGGACCGACGCTCTTCGCGAAGGCTGTCAGTCTGGCGATCCTGACGACCCGCCCGGGTGACGCGGTGCGGTTCCGCAAGAACCTCGTGCGCGACCGCCTCTCAGAGGTGATCGACCGCGCGACGCCGGGCGAGCGCCCGCTGCGGTTCCTGTCCGTCGCCGCGGGGCCGGCCCAGGAGGTGTTCGAGCTCTTGAAGCAGCGTCGGTCCATCGCTTCTCCGCTGGAGATCGTGCTGTTCGACCAGGACAAGGGCGCGCTGTCGTACGCCTATCGACGCATCAGCCCGATCGTGAGCGCCCGCTGGTCCAAGGAGGTGACGGTCACGTACCTCCATGACTCGATCAAGCGGCTTCTGCGCGACCCGGCGCTGTTCGCCCGCTACGGGAGCTTCGACGTGATCTTCTGCGCCGGCCTCTTCGACTACCTCGAAATGCCCACCGCGGTGGCGCTCACGCGAAACCTCTTCAGCAACCTCGCCCCGGGGGGCGAGCTCTACATCGGCAACATGGTTCCATCGAGCCCCAACCGGTGGTTCATGGAGCTCAACCTCGATTGGAACCTCAAGTACAAGACCCATGAAGACCTCCTGGCGATGGGTCGCAGCGCTGCGCCCGGCGCCGCGGTCGCGATCCGGGAGGAGCCGTCCGGGGTCAATCCGTTCGTCGTGTTGACCCGGGTGTGAGTCCGGTCGGCTCCATCGAGGCGGAGCAGGTCGAGCCCCGCTGGCGCAGTTGGCTGATCGAGCGCAACCGCCGCGGGACGCGGCTCGTGCTGTGGATCGGCATCACCATGTACCCGCTGTTCGGCGTCCTCGACTGGCT
Organism: uncultured delta proteobacterium; assembly: GCA_903860995.1. Lineage (GTDB taxonomy): Bacteria > Myxococcota_A > Polyangia > Polyangiales > SCUS01. The sequence continues at coordinate 4,249 of CAIOSS010000247.1, forward strand.
GGTAGCACCGGCCGCGTGGATCAAGGTCCTCTGGGGCACGCGGGCGATCGTGACGGCCGCGACGCTGGTGATGTTCCGCCTGCTCCCCACGCGGTGGTTCGAGCGCTTCCCCAACAGCCTCTCGGCGGCGTACCTGATCCTCGGCTCCTGTGGCATCTCGTTGATGACCGTGGTGCTGGAGGGCCTCGCCTCGCCCTACTACGCCGGCCTCTCGCTCATCATCGTCGCCACCGGTCTGCTCTTCGTGTGGCCGCCGCCGGTGGTGCTCACGACGCACGCGATCATCGTCCTGTCGTTCCTCCTGCCCAACCTGATCCTGCGTCCGGAGACGGCCGGGCCGGGGGCCGTCTCGAACCTCGTGTTCCTCGCCTCTACCGCGATCGTCATCTCGATCGGTCAGATTCTCACCTACCGCACGCAGCGCGAGCAGATCGTCAACCAGCTGGTCATCGTGCAGACGACGGCGAACCTCGAGCGCGCCCACAACGACCTGCAGCGCCTCGACGCGTTCAAGTCGCGCTTCTTCGCCAACGTGACCCATGAGCTGAAGACGCCGCTCGCGCTGATCCTGTCGCCCCTGGAGCTGATGATCGACGGGGAGTTCGGCGCGCTCACCGAGCCGCAGCGGGCGACGCTCCGGTCGATCTACCTGTCCGGCGCGCGGCTGCTTCGGCTCATCGGCGACCTGCTCGACCTGTCGCGGCTGGAGGAGTCGCGGCTGCGGCTGCGGGTGAAGCCGCAGGACGTCGCGCAGTGGCTGCGGACGCTCGTCGCGCAGGTGGCGCCGCTCACCGACCGCAAGCAGGTCGAGCTGCGCTTCGAGGCGAACGTCGAGGCCGCCGAGGTGTGGTGCGACCTCGACCGGCTAGAGCGGGTGTTCGTCAACCTGCTCTCCAACGCCGCGAAGCACACGCCCGAGGGCGGGCGCATCACGGTCTCGCTCGACGACGACGGCGAGGGGGTGCGGGTCTCCGTCGAGGACACCGGCGAGGGCTTCCCCCCGGAGCTGGCCGAGCGGCTCTTCGAGCGCTTCTTTCAGGTGGACAGCGAGACGGCGCAGAACCGCTACACCCAGGGCGGCACGGGCATCGGCCTCGCGCTGGCCCGCGAGCTCGTCGAGCTGCACGGCGGCACCATCACCGCGCGGAGCACGCCCGGGAGCGGGGCGACCTTCACGGTGACGCTGCGCAAGGGCCGGCCGCACCTCCCGGCGGACGCCATGGAGCGCCGGGCCCGCGCGGAGACGGTGCCCAACGAGCGGCGCACCGGACCGGGGACCACCGACTGGACGGCGCAGTTCGCGGCGCGCGACGAGTTTCGCCTGCTCGACGTGCTGGACGCGACCGAGCGTCGGGTGGTGGAGCGGGACGCCGACGAGGGCGCGCGCGGGCGCACGGTGCTGGTGGTGGAGGACACCCCGGAGGTCACGCGGCTGATCCACACGGTGCTGCGGCAGCACTTCCGGGTGTTCACGGCGCCCAACGGGGCCCGCGGGCTCGAGCTTGCGCTCAAGCAGGTGCCCGACGTGGTCGTGACGGACCTGATGATGCCCGAGATGGACGGCTTCGAGCTCACCCGGAGGCTGCGCCAGGACCCCCGCACGCGGCACGTCCCGGTGCTGATGCTCACCGCGCGCGGCGAGCTCGGAGACCGCATGGAGGCCATGGACTCCGGCGTCACGCAGCACATGAGCAAGCCCTTCAATACCCGAGAGCTTCTGGCCGCCGTGCAGAAGCTCGCGCAGGCGAGCGAGGCCACCGCCGAGCGGGTGCTCACCCAGCAGATGGACTCCCTGGAGACCATCGCCGGCGGGCTCGCGCACGAGATCAACAACCCGCTCAACTACGTGCGCAACGCCTTCGCGCGGGTGCGCCTGGACGTCACCGAGGCCTTCAAGCTGGCCCTGCCGCAGGCCGACGGCGAGGCCGGCCGCGCCCGGATCGCGACGCTGGAGGCGCGCACGGCGCGGATGTTCGAGACGGCCCAGTCGGGGCTGCTGCGCATCGGCGACACGGTGGCCCTCATGCGGCGGTACAGCCGCGAGGGCTTCGCTCGGGCGCCGCGGGCGCACGACGTCTTCGCGGGGGCGCGCGACGTGGCGGCGCTGGTGGCGTCGTCCACCGGGCGCCCCGTGGAGCTGGCGCTGGAGCTCGAGGGCGAGGCCTGGGTGGACTGCGTCGCCGAGGAGCTGCACCAGGCGATCTCCAACCTGGTGCAGAACGCCATCGAGGCGGTCGCGGACGACACCGGGCGGGTGGTGGTGCGCGGCGAGCTGCTCGACGACGCCGTGCTCATCACCGTGCGCGACAACGGCCCCGGCATCTCCGCGGACGACCGCGCGCGCATCTTCACGCCCTTCTTCACCCGCAAGGCGCCCGGCAAGGGCATGGGCCTCGGGCTCACCATCGTCTGGCGAGTGACCTACGCCCTCGGCGGCACTGTCACCGTCGAGAGCGAGCCCGGCCACGGGGCCGCGTTCTGCCTCCGCCTGCCGCGCGCCGCGCGCCCCGCCACGTAGCGCGGATTTCTCTCAAACCTTCGGCGGCGGGGGTTGTGCCACGTCCGCAGCCATGAAGGCGCGACGCCTGATCCTTGGAGCGTTGGGGCTGTCCCTGCTCGGGTCCTGCGACCCGGCGGGGCCGATGTCCGCGCGCACACCTCCTCCGTGGACCGCGACGACGTTGGCGTTGCCGCTTGGGGGTCGCGGGGCCGGAGTAGGGCCCTCAGCGGGGGGCGAAGGCGGCGAAGCCGATGACCATCATCGCGACGACCGCGACGCCGACGACGACGCCCACGCCGACGAAGATGGTGGTGATGATGCCCAGCAAGCGGAGGTTGGTGACCTCGCTGGGCGGCGCCATGCCCATGGTCTCGAAGTCCCGCGCGAACTGCGAGGACTGGTACCAGGCCAGCGGGCCGGTGATCCACATGAAGCCCACGAACCAGCCGATGGCGCAGACGATGAGCCAGTTGCGGGCGCTCTCGGCGAGCTGGGCGGCGCGGGCCATCCGAGGGTCGAAGCCTGCGCCGTAGCCGGGGCCGTAGCCTGGGGTGGGGCCGAAGCCGGGGTTCGCGCCGTGGCCGTAGGGGACGTTTGGGCCGGGGGAGGGGTACGTCATGGCGAGCCCGAGCGTGACCGCTCGTGGTGGGAGACGTCAAAGCGAACGCTGCCGAAAACTGGACCCGTGCCTACACGGCAGGCCAAGGGGCGTCGTGGAGGTTGAGAGCTTCATGGCGCTGAACTACGAAAATCCGAGCCCGGTCGACACGCACAACGAGCTGCCGTCCTTCGTCCCGGAGCAGGAGTTCCGGGCGACGCACGCCGCGGCCCAGCAGCTCGCGCGGCACCGCGATCAGCTCGTGACCGAGAACGCGCAGCTCCGCCGCGAGGTGGAGACCCTCCAGCGGGCGCAGCGCGAGCTCGACGAGGCCACCCGCAACGGCGGCGACGGCGGCGGCCGGCGGCTCGCCCTGCTGCGCGAGGCCCTCGCCCGCAAGGACAACGAGATCCTCGCGCTCAAGACGCACCACATGGGCCGCGACCGCGCCGTGCAGGAGGCCCGGGACGTGGTCGAGCGCATGAAGCGCGA
>CAIOSS010000248.1 GCA_903860995.1 uncultured delta proteobacterium
AGAACTGTCGTGAATCAAGGGTCCAGCGGGGGGTGCCGTGACCCTGATCCGGAGACTTCCAGAGATGTAGGCTGGCGATTGTCGGGAAAGCTCCTGGACGAGATGGCCGAAAGCGGGGAAATCGTCTGGTCACACCGACCGTGGGTGTAGGCCGAAGTCGTCGTGTCGATTTTTGTGCGGAAGGAACCCCCGGGGCGGGGCTCCGAGCCCATCGCCCGCTGCAGCCGCCATAAAATCATACGATATCGCATGGTTGCCGTGTTTCTTGTGGGGCCATGGCCTCGCTGGATGCCTCGGGACTTCCGCTGGTGCCGCAAGCCCCGCCCTCGCCGCCCGGGAGGTCTGCGTCGTCGCGGTGGCGCCTCCCGCGGGGGGCACCAACCGCCGAACCGACATCGATATCGGCAATGACCGATGATGGATATCGGTAATCGCGCCCGCGGCTTTCAACCAGCGGGCACGGCGCCGAAGTCCCCCTGCGGGCGCGTGCCGACTCCGGCGGTGACGCGGGCCCGCGGGTGGCGTTAGAGTCCGCGCCGCCGATGTCGACCCTGCTCAATGACGAAGCGATGGCCCGCGCCCGCGCGGCGATGCGCTCGGCCCAGCCGCAGAACGCCGTGCAGATCCTGATCGGCGCCGCGGCGCAGACGCACCTCCAGGCGCGCGACTACGACGAGCTCATCCGGCTGCTCGCCGACGCGCTCCAGCAGATCGGGCTGCTGCGCGCGGCGGCCTCGGTGTGGCTCTACCTGAAGGACGGCCGGCGCATGGCGCAGGTCAGCGGCAGCGAGCCGCGCGACCTCGCGCGCGCCGCGATCCTCGACGGCAACTACGCGGCGGCGGCGCAGCACTACCGGGCGGCGCGCTGGCCCGCGCATGCGGCCATCGCCTCGGAGAAGGCCCGGCTGTACCCGCAGGCGCGGCTGCTCTGGGAGGAGGTGCAGGCCGACCCCCGGCTGCGCGAGGACCCGTACAACGCCGCCCTGGTGAGCTTCAACCTCGGGCGGGTGCTCACCGAGCTGCGCGACGCGCCGGGCGCCCAGCGGGGGAGGGTGCGCGCCATGCGGCTGCTCGAGGAGGCCGCCGACCTCTTCGAGGCGCGCGGCCTGCGCGAGCGGGCCTTCGACTGCTTCCAGGTGCTGCTCACCCTCGGCGCGGAGACCGGCAGCTTCGAGAACCTCGCCGAGGGCTACCTCAACTGCGTCCGCATCCTGCGCGAAGACCACCTCAAGTATTACGCCCTCCAGTATTACGAGGACTTCATCGTGCGGGCCGAGCGGGCCCACGAGCACCACGCCGTCGCCACCATCGTGCACGAGGCGGCGGACTACGCGCGCTCGCTCGGGCTGCCCTTCCACCCGGCCCTGCGCATGCGCGAGGCCGAGGCGTGGCGCAGCGCGGCCGAGCACATCCTGCGCACCGGCGGCTCCGTCGAGCTGGCGGAGAACGCCCTGCTCGCCGCCGTGGGGGCCTTCTCCGGGGTGGGCATGCACGGCCGCGCGGTGGCCGTCTTCGGGGTGCTCGCGCAGATGCCTGGCATCGAGGACGATCGGGCGAAGCGCTACGCCCGGCTGCGGGCACGCTACGGCGAGGCGAAGGACGAGACGCTGCGGGTGGCGGCGGTGCCCGAGTACCTCAAGCTCCCGGTGGCCTACCCCGACATCTGGAACGTCGACGTCGTGGAGTGGGAGGAGGACGGCGACGCGGTCGAGGCCTGCGGGGAGATCCTGCTCGACGGCACGCTGCCCGACTTCGTGCGGCGCAAGGCCCTGCTCGCCCGGCTGGTGCCCCTCACGGCGCGCGAGCCCGGGCACCCCAACACGCTGGCGCAGCTGGCCGAGGCGCTGGGCCAGGTGCAGCTCTACGCCGTGCTCTCGCCCCTGGAGCACCTCTTCGACCGCGGGCGCGGCGACGTGCGGGTGGCGGCGCTGCGGGCGGCCCGGTCGCTCTTCTTCAAGCGCACGTTCATGCTGCTGATGAAGGGCGTCGCGGAGGCCGACCCGGCGGTGCGCAACGCGGCCGTCGAGGCCATCCAGCTGCTGCACTTCCCTCACGCCTTCGACCCCCTGTCGCGCCTGCACCGGGACCAGTCGGACGTGACGGTGCGCGCCGCGGCGCTCAACTCCATCGGGCGCATCCCCTCGCTGGAGGCGGTGGAGTACCTCATCGGCACGCTGCGCCACGGCAGCCCCGAGGAGCGCCAGCTGGCCGCCGACCTCCTGGTGCGCCACGACGCGGCGGAGGCCACCGGGGCCGTCCAGGCGGCGCTCGCGCAGGAGTCGGGCGAGCTGCAGCAGGTGCTCATCAACGTGCTCCGGCGCCGCAACCGCTGAGCGCCGCCCACCCCCCCACCCGATCCACCCAACGCACCAACCGGACTCAAAGGGCTACCTGATGGATTTTCCGAAGCGCGGGATGTCGAAGGACGAAGTGCTCTCCACCCTGAAGGGGCGCCAGTGCGGCGACGCCGACTGGCGCAACGGGCGCACCTTCTCGCTGGTCTACTACGCGGGCCCGGAGGCCCTCGACGTGCTCTACGAGGCCGCGCGCGCGTACTTCTCGGAGAACGCCCTCAACCCCATGGCCTTCCCGGGCCTGCGCCAGTGCGAGACCGACGTGGTGGCGATGACGGCCGCGATGCTCCACCACCCCGACGCGGCGGGCACCATGACCACCGGCGGCACCGAGAGCATCCTGATGGCGGTGAAGACCGCGCGGGAGTGGGCGCGCGCCACGCGACCCGGGGTGACGCACCCGGAGATGCTGGTGCCCATCACGGTGCACCCCGCCTTCGAGAAGGCCGCGGCGTACTTCGACGTGAAGGCCGTGCACGCACCGGTGGGCGCAGACTTTCGCGTCGACATGGGCGCCGCGCGCTCGCTCGTCAACGACAACACCATCCTCGTGGTGGGCTCCGCGCCGCAGTACCCGCACGGGGTGGTCGACCCCATCGGCGAGCTCGCGGCGCTGGCCCAGGAGCGCGGCATCCTGTGTCACGTCGACGCCTGCCTCGGGGGCTTCCTGCTGCCCTGGGTGGAGAAGCTCGGGTACCCGGTTCCGCTCTTCGATTTCCGCGTGCCGGGCGTCACCTCGATGAGCGCCGACGTGCACAAGTACGGGTACGCGGCCAAGGGGGCCTCGGTGGTGCTCTACCGCGAGCGCGAGCTGCGGCGGTACCAGTTCGTGGCCTACGCCGACTGGCCCGGCGGGCTCTACGGCTCGCCGTCGATGTGCGGCACCCGCGCAGGCGGACCCATCGCCGCGGCCTGGGCCATCATGAATCACCTCGGCGAGGAGGGTTACCTGCGGGTCACGCGCGAGACGATGACCACCGCGCGGCGGCTCATCGACGGCATCAACGCCATCCCCGGGCTCTTCGTCTACGGCGAGCCGGTGGGCAGCGTGTTTGGCTTCGGCTCCAACGACATCGACGTGTTCGCCCTCTCCGAGGCGATGGAAGCGAAGGGCTGGCACCTCGACCGCCTCCAGCGCCCGTCGGGGCTGCACATGATGATCACGCCCGCGCACGCCCCGCTGGTCGACGAGATCCTCGGTGATCTCCGGGCGGCGACGGAGGCCATCCGGCGCGACGGCACCACCGCCGAAGGGGCGGCGGCGATGTACGGCGCGCTCGGCACGATGGACGACCGCGGCACGGTCAGCGAGTTCATCCTGAACTTCCTCGACAACATCGACGCGCGCTGACAGGTCCGCATGCTCGCGCTCGCCCCCCTGGTGATGGTCGCCATCGCGCTGGAGTCCATCGTGGGCTTCGGCGCGACGGTGCTCGTGCTCTCGCTCGGCACCTGGGTGCTCCCGGTGACCGCGCTGCTCCCGGCGTACGTCCCCGTGAACATGGCCCTGTCGGCGTCCATCGCGTGGCGCGACTGGCGCCACGTCGACGGGGCGCTGCTCGCGCGGCGGGTGCTGCCGATGGCCGGGGCGGGCCTGCTGGTGGGCCTCTCGCTCTACCGCTACGCCGCGCGCCCGGAGCTGCAGCGGGCCTTCGGGGTGATGGTGGTGCTCATCGGGCTCAACGAGCTGCGCAAGGAGCTTTGGCCCCCGGCGAGCGTGGCGGTGGGGCGGGTGCGCGGCAACGCGTTGCTGCTGGCGGGCGGCGTGGTGCACGGGGTGTTCGGCACCGGGGGCGTGCTCATCGTGGCGGCGCTCGCGGGCGACCGGCTGGAGAAGCGCCGGATGCGCGCCACGCTGGCGGCGATGTGGCTGGTGATGAACGTCGCGATGATGGCCAACTTCATCGGGCACGGCGCGGTGGGGACGGTGTCGCTGCGGCGCTCGGCGCTGCTGCTCCCGGCCGTGGCGATCGGCGGGTGGCTGGGCGACCGGGTGCACCGCCGCGTGGCCGAGCGGCCCTTTCGAATCGGGATGGCCCTGGTGATGACCGCCGCGGGCGTCGCGACGGCGCTGCGGTAGAGGGATCGTATGTCGACTGAACCACTGCTCGTGCTCGGCTGCGGCTTCACCGGGACGGCCGCCGCCGTCTCCGCCTTCGCGGTCGGACGGCCCGTCGCCGCGACGGTGCGCACCGAGGGCACCGCGCTGCGCTCGCTGCGCACCATGGGGATCGACCTCGTGGTGGCGCCCTCGCTCACCGCCGCGCTCGTCGAGCCCCTGGCCGACGGCGCCGACGTGCTGGTGACCTTCCCCCCCGACGGCGTGACCGACGCCGTCCTCGCGGCCGTGATGAGGCGCGCGCGCTCCGTCGTGTACCTGTCGAGCACTGGGGTCTACGGCGAGCGGGTGGGTCGCATCGACGAGGACACGCCCACCGACGCGCGCGAGCCGAAGGCCGCGGCGAGGCTGCGGGCGGAGGGCGCCTGGCGCGACGCCGGGGCGACTGCCCTGCGGGCGGCGGGCATCTACGGCCCCGGGCGGGGGCTGCACCGTCGGCTGATCGAGGGGAGCTACCGGGTGCCGGGCGACGGGTCGCGGGTGGTGTCGCGGGTGCACGTCGATGACCTCGCGGCGATGGCCCTGGGGTGCCTCGCCCGGGGGTCGCAGGGGGAGTGCTTCGTGGCGGCGGACGACGCGCCGGTGCCGCAGGGCGAGGTGGTGCGCGGGCTCTGCGGGTGGCTGGGACTGTCCCCGCCCGCCTCGGTGGCGCTGACCGACGCCCCGGAGACGCTGCGGCACGACCGGGCGGTGATCAACGCGCGGGTGAGGGCGGCCACGGGGCTCACGCTGCGCTACCCGGGCTGGCGCGAGGGCTTCGCGCAGTGCCTCACCGCCGAGGGCGTGGCCTTCACCCGCTGAGGCGCCCGCGCGAGGCCGTCGGGCCGATCGCGTCGGGAACTTGCCGTGCAGGCGCGGGTTTGCTACCGCCGAAACCCAGTCCCGGGCGGTGGCGGAAATGACGATGATCGTCGGGCGCCTCCCATTCCTCGGATGCGGGTGTCATGGCGAAGCAGATCCATTGTCTGGTGCGAGGTCGGGTGCAGGGCGTGTTCTTCCGCGCGTCGACGCAGCGGGAGGCCAAGCGCCTCGGGTTGACGGGCTGGGTGAAGAACCTCCCCGATGGCACGGTCGAGGTCGTCGCCGAAGGGGAAGACGACTCGCTGAAGGAGTTCGTGGGATGGCTGCAACGGGGTCCGACGGCGGCGAGGGTCGAGCGGGTAGACTCCCGTTGGCGCGGATATACGGGCGAATGGGGCGATTTTCGCATCATCGACTGACCGCGCTGGCCCTCCTGGCCGCGCTCCTCGTCGGGCCGTCGACGGCCTCCGCGCAGCTGCCGCCGGCCGCCGCGGTCGCCGATGACTCCGTCGGGCGCAGCGCCGCCGAGCTCGACGCCATGCTCGGGCGCCTCACCGACGGCACCGCGCGCGAGCGTCGCGCCGCCGCCGACGACATCATCCGTTCGCTGGAGCGCGAGGACATCGCCGTCATCCGGCAGCGCCTGCTGGCGCCGTGGCGCGTCGAGGTCGAGCCGCTGCGGCTGAAGATCGTGCGGCTCCTGCGGGCGGCCACCGACGGCCGCCCCAACGCGGAGTACGACCTGCTGGCGCTCATGATCGCCGCGCCGCGCTCGGCCGACCTCGACGGCGCCATCGAGCGGGTGGTGCTGGCGCGGGCCCTCGGGGCGATGGCCTCCGCCGACGCGGGCCGCGCGCTGGTCGCGCTGTCGACCTCGTACGGGGCGATCTTCCGGCAGGAGGTCGGGCGCATCGTGCGCGGCCAGCTCAAGGACTACGTGCTGCCGGCCTTCATCGAGCTGCGCAGCCCGTCGGAGATGATGCGGATCTTCATGCGGCAGACCCGCGAGGCGCTGCGCAAGGTGACGCCCGGCGAGGCGGTGCAGCAGCACGACAACGCGCTGCTGGCGGAGATCCTCCGGGCCTACGGCTCGATCCGCCAGCCCGACGCGATGCAGGTGGTGGTGAGCTTCGTCAACAGCGACCGCGCTCAGGTGCGCGAGGCGTCGCGCTGGGCGGTCACGCAGTACGGGCGCGAGTCCATCAACGCGCTGCGCTCGGCCTACGAGATGTACGAGGGCCACGACGCCAACCCGCAGTGGGGCTGGGAGCGCACGGCGCAGGAGCTGTACCTCGCCAACGACCGGCGGCGCATGGCGGAGGTCACGCAGCGCCTCGACGCCGGCCTGGCCAGCGGGCGCGGGGGCAACGGCGCGGAGATGCTCGGGCACTTCCGCTGGGTGCTGGCGCGGCACCCCGACCTGCAGCGGCGCAGCGAGATGGTCGAGCCGCTCATGCGCCACGCGCGAGAGCTTGAGTCGGAGAGCGCGGCGCGGGCCGAGGCGGTCTGGCGGCTCGCGCTGTGGGTCGAGCCCGAGGGGGCGCACGCGCGGGAGATCCGGGCGGCGGTGCTCTTCCTGGAGGCCGAGCTGGCGATGGCGCGGGGCGTGGCCGACCCTGAGCTCTACGACGCCGTGCTGCGGGTCGACCCGGGGCACGGGCGGGCGCGGGCGCAGCGCTCGGCGGTGGCGCAGGACGAGGTGCTCCGTGCGCGGCGACACCGGCGCACGCTGGGCGCGCTGGGGCTGCTGGGCGTGGCGCTCGGCACGCTGTGGCTGCTGGTGCGGCGGCCGCCGCGGCGGGTGTCGAAGGCGGCGGCGGCGGCGGGCTGATACTCTCGGGCCATCATGAAGTGGCAGCTCGGATGGATGGGGGCGATGGCCTGGGCGCTCGACGCGTGCACCACCGACCCGGCCATCGAGGACGGGCAGCGGGCGGCCGAGGCCGCGGCGATGGCGTCGGAGATCGTCGGGCTCGCGCAGGCCTTCGCGGCCCCGCTCGGGACCTCGGGCGACAACGTGATGGCGGCCGAGCGCGCCGCGGCGGTCGCGCAGGCGGCCTTCACGCCCACCGGGTGTACGCGCATCCAGCGCCGGGACAACGCCCTGCGCGTGACCTTCCTCCGCGAGTGCAACGGGCCCTATGGGACGCGCATCCTCGACGGCACCCTCGACGCCACGGTCTCGCTGCGCGGCTCGCAGGTGGAGGTCGCCTTCGCGGGCGAGCTGCGCACCCGGCACTCGACGCTGCGTCCGGCGCTCAACGTGACGCTCTCGCCCCTGCCGGGCTCGTTTCAGGCCGACTACGCGGGAAACTTCACCGGGGTGGGGGCGCGGGGCACCGCGGTCACCTTCGACGGGCGCGGCGCGGCCACCCTCGAGGCCGACTGCGTGGAGATCTACGGCAACGCCGCGGTCACCGCGGGCGCCGGGCCATGGACGCTGCTCATCGCCTCGTACAGGCGCTGCGCGGGCGGGTGCCCGATGAGCGGCGGCAACCTCATCATCAACCGCTCCGAGGGCACGCAGACCCGGGTCGAGCTCACCGGCGGGGTGAACGTCTCGGTCACCGCCGCGACGGGGGTCGCGGAGACCACCACCGTGCCCTGCGGCGGGTGACGCGGCGCGGCGGCGCGATCGTTACCGACGGGCCGAAGTTCCTGTGATACCCCGTCGGGCCATGAGCTCGGATCTCACGTCGCTTCGTGCCGAAATCATTCATTCGCTGGAGCACACGCTCGACGCGGTGCTGCCCTGGTTCGTCTCGCAGATGCCCGCGGCGTACTTCGCCGACACGCCCGACAACGAGCGCCTGGCGCACCTCCGCGCCATCCTCGCGGCGCGCGCCTCGGGCATCGCCCCGCGCATCACCCTGCACTCCGAAGACCGCGCCCGCTGGACCTTCCTCATGGACGGCGACCGGCCGGGTCTGTTGAAGGAGATCCTCGACCAGCTCCCCGCCGAGGCGCCGCTGCGGCAGGTGAAGGTGCACATCAGCGCCGACGGCCAGCTGGCCATCGACACCATCGTCCTCGGCGACGTGCCCCGCTTCGACCCCGCCGACGCCGCGCAGCAGGGCCGCCTCGACGCCATCCTCGCGCTCGTCGGCCGGGCCGGCGGCGAGGCCGAGCGGGTGCGCACCTTCCTCCTGCGCTCCTCCGCGGACTTCGTGCGCTCGGCCACCGCCCTGCGCGCGGTGCGCTGCGCCGACCGCTACGAGGCCGTGAGCGGCACCGAGGACACCCTGGTGCAGCTCGAGCCCGAGGCCGACCCGACGCTCTCGCGGGTGGTCATCACGGTGGGCAACGCCACGCCGCGGAAGATGTTCGAGCGCTGCGCCGACCTCCTCGGCAGCCACGGGGTGAACATCCACCGCGCCTTCGTCGACGTGGTCGAAGACCCGGGGCACGGCTACGTCACGCTCTTCAGCTACCTCGTCCGCGGCCCCGACGGGCGCGCCCTCGACGCCGACGGGATGGTCTGGCGCGCGCTCGCTCCGTCGCTGGCCCGCGGCAAGTGGATCACCGACGCGGCCCTCTCGCTCAGCCACAACAACCCCGCCCTCGGGCTCGAGCGCGCGGAGGTCATCGTGGCCCTCTCCAGCCTCGCGCACCAGCGGCTCACCCGCGACAACCCGGTGTCCTTCGCGCGCGACCGGGTGCTCGCGCTCGCGGTCCGCCACCTCGCGCTGAGCGCCTCCGTCGCCGACCTCCTGCACGACCGCTTCAACCCCGTGAGCGGGATGTCCGACGACACCTACGCCCTGCGCTCGTCGGCGCTGCGCGACCAGATCGAGCACGACGTCGACGGCGACGACGCCCGCCGGGTGCTCAAGACCCTGCTCGAGGCCGTCGGGGCCACGCTGCGCACCAACCTCCACCTCGAGAAGCGCTACGGCCTCGCGCTGCGGCTCGACGGCACCTTCATCCCGCGCGGCGACGAGCGCCCCTTCGGCGTGTACTTCGTGCACGGCCAGGGGTGGGACGGCTTCCACCTGCGCTTCCGAGACATCGCCCGCGGGGGCGTGCGGGTGGTGCGCCCGCGCGGCCCCGACCAGCTCGCGGCGGAGTCCGACCGGCTCTACGACGAGGTGTACGGCCTCGCGCAGGCGCAGCAGCTCAAGAACAAGGACATCCCCGAAGGCGGCGCGAAGGCCGTGATCGTGGCGTCGCAGGACGTCCCCCTCACGCGCTCCATCAAGGGCTTCATCGACGGCCTGCTCGATCTGATGGTGAGCGACGAGCGGCACCCGCTGGTCGACCGGCTCGGCCGACCGGAGACGCTCTACCTCGGCCCCGACGAGAACATCGCCCCGGAGCACATCGAGTGGATCGTCGACCGCGCGCGGCGCCGCGGGCACAAGCTCGCCGCGGCCTTCATGAGCTCGAAGCCCGGCGCGGGCATCAACCACAAGGAGTACGGCGTGACCTCGGAGGGCGTCGCGGTCTTCCTGGAGGTGGCGCTGAAGGCCGTGGGCATCAACCCCTACGCGCAGCCCTTCACGGTGAAGCTCACCGGCGGCCCGGACGGCGACGTCGGGGGCAACATGTTGAAGATCCTGCACCGTGACTACGGCGAGCGGGCGCGGGTGGTGGGCATCGCCGACGGCTCCGGGGCGCTCGAAGACCCCGACGGGCTCGACCACGCGGAGCTCCTGCGGCTGGTCGAGGCCTCCGAGCCGGTGGGCGCCTTCGACCTGGCGAAGCTTTCCCCGCGGGGGCGGCTCACGCGCGTCGAGGCGCCGGACGGGGTGCGCATGCGCAACACGCTGCACAACCGCGTGGTGGCCGACGCCTTCGTGCCGGCGGGCGGCCGGCCGCAGACGCTCAACAGCCACAACTGGCAGGAGCACCTGCTGCCCGACGGCACGCCGTCGAGCCGGGTGATCGTGGAGGGGGCCAACCTCTTCCTGACCCCGGAGGCGCGCAAGGCGCTGGGCGAGCGCGGGGTGCTGGTGCTCAAGGACAGCAGTGCCAACAAGTGCGGGGTGGTCTGCTCGAGCTTCGAGATCGCCGCGGCGCACCTGCTGTCGGAGGAGGAGTTCCTCGCGCACAAGAAGACCTTCGTGGCGGAGGTGCTGGTGCGGCTGCGCGAGCTGGCGCGGCGCGAGGCCGAGCTGCTCTTCCGCGAGCGGGGTCATCACCCCGGGGTGCTGCTCCCGGAGCTGTCGGTGCGGCTGTCCAAGGAGATGAACCGCGCGGCCGACGCCATCGCGCTGCACGTCGAGGGCATCGACGCGGCCGACCACGCCCTCGGCGACGCGCTGGTGCGGGAGCACCTGCCGCCGACGCTGCGGGCCCTCGGCGAGGCGCGGCTGGGCGATCGGATGCCGGTGGCCTACTGGCGCTCCATCGTGGCCAAGAGCCTGGCGGCGCGGATCGTGTACCGCGAGGGCCTCGACTGGCTCGATCCGCTGCCCGACGGGGCGATCGGGCCGATGGCGTTCCGGTGGCTGCGGGCGGAGAACGCAGCGCGGGCGTTGGCGGCGACGATCCGCGGCGGCGCGGACTTCGACCGGGAAATGGTGGCCGCGGTGGTCGAGCGCGCGGGCGCCCGGTTGACCCTGGAGGGGTGAGCGCGCTGCGCACCGCCTACGGGGTCAAGCGCCACGTCTGGAGCCCCGACGACGCCTGGCTGGCCTTCGTGCGCGACGCCGACGAGCAGGTGGTGTGCGTCGAGGCGGGGTCAGGCCGCGAGATCTTCGAGTGGGACCCGCCGCGCTTCTGGGGGGGTGTGTTCATCGCGGCGGTGTCGGGCGAGTGCCTGCTGGTGGTCACCCGCGCCCGCGACGACGTGCGGGTGTTCGCGCTGGCCGTGCCGGACGGGGGCGTGCTCTCGGAGGCGCGGCTCGACGTGGCGCCGGGCGACATCGCCGTGGAGGTGTCGGCCGACGGTGGGACCGCGGTGCTCCTGTCGGGCCTCACCCACGACACGAAGGAGCGCGGGTACGAGCTGACCTGGCTCGACACGCGCGCCCTGACCGTGGTGGGCCGCGGGCCCCTGCGCCCGGCGCAGGGCGATCGACCGAAGCGGATGGCGCTGCACCCGGACGGCCTGTGGGCGACGTGGGTGACGCCGCAGCAGTCGGCGCGCTTCGACGACCGGCGGGAGGTGGAGCGCTTCGACCGCGACGGCGTCGGGGCGATCGGCCCGGTGGTCACCGGCAGCGGCGACCTGCGGGCGCTGCGCTGGGTGGACGCCGACCGGCTGCTGGTGGCCATCGACCCGGTGGTGATCAAGGGCCCCACCGCGGGCTGGACGCGGGTGCTCCTGACCGACCCGGCGCAGGGGCGGGTGCTCTTCGACGGCGAGCGGGCGGCGGAGCGGGTGGGCGTGGCACTGGTGTACTCGGAGGTCGACGTGAACCCCGAGGACGGCCGACTGCTGGTGTCCTGGACCGACCGGCTCACGGACATGGCCGACGCCTCGTGGGGGACGGCGACGGTGATCGGCCGCGACGGCGCGGTGCTAGGGTCCCGTCGCACGCCGACGGTGAACAGCGGGGCCTACGGCGCGGTGTGGGCGGGCGCGGGCGACGCGGTGATCGAGCTGGTCGCGACCGCGGAGGAGACCATCTCGCTGCTGCGGCGCGAGGCCATCGGGGACGAGCCGACGGTGCTGCGCCCGGAGGGGCGGGGGCGCCGGGGGGGGGCGCGGGGGGGGGGGTGGGGCGGTCGGGGGATGACGGCGGCGCTCACCCGAAGCCCGGGCGGGGCATGGCTCGC
>CAIOSS010000249.1 GCA_903860995.1 uncultured delta proteobacterium
CAGCGCGGCCCGCAGCGGCTGCTCGCCGCGCTCGACCACGTGCTGGGCTCACTCGACGAGCTCGGCGGGTCGGTGCGCGAGCAGGGCCACTGGCGCGACGAGATCGCCCGCGCGCGCCACGGGTTGGACACGGTGCTCGCCACCGACCAGCGCATCCGCTCGCGGAAGGTGCGGGGCCCCGGCTTGGAGACGGCCCGGCAGCACTGGCTGCGCGTGTACGACGCGACCAAGCACCTCGTGGCGGCGGCGCTCGCGCTCAGCGGGTCGACCGTGCCGATGGACGAGATCTTCGACGACCTGGCGGACGTGCACCACGCCGAGGGCGCCCGGGACGACGAGCCCGGGTCAGAGGTCGGTTGAGCGCGGTGGTTTGCCGGGAGGCGATGCGATGAGGCTCGGAGCGCGCGTGAGCGCCGTGGGAATGTTGCTGGCGTGCTCGCAGGCCGTGGTGGTCGAGGCGCAGACGCGGCCGATGATCGAGCGCATCGTGCCGACGGCGGGGCCGCCCGGGACGCGGGTGCGCATCGAGGGCAGGGGCTTCTCCCGCGGGCTGCGGGTGCTCTTCAACGAGCGGCCGGTGACGCCCACCGAGGTGCTGCCCGAGCGCATCACCGTGGCGGTGCCGGATGGGGCCCAGAGCGGACGCTTCGTGCTGGCCCTCGGCGCGGACGAGACCGAGTCGCGGGAGACGTTCCGGGTCACCGAGCGGCTACCGCCGCCGACGGTGCGAAGCGTCGATCCGTCGACCGCCTCGCCGGGTATGGAGATCACCATCCGGGGCGAGAACTTCGCCGCGCGCCCGTCGGACAACGCCGTGCGGGTCGGGACCACCCCGATGGTAGTGCGCGCCGGTGACTCGGGCGCGCTGCGGGTGATCATCCCCGAAGGGGCCGTGAGCGGACCGCTGTTCGTGCGCACGGCCGGCGGCGAGGCCCGCAGCGGCGGCGATCTGACCGTGGGCGCGCGCCTCGGCGTGCGGGAGATGGTCCCTGCGGCCATCGCGCCGGGCGGGCACGTGCTGCTGCGCGGCGCAGGCTTCTCGCCGACCGCGGCGCTCAACCGCGTCACGCTGGGCGGTCGGCAGGTGCGCGTCGTGCGCGCGACTGCCACCGAGATCGAGGTCGAGGTCCCCGTCGACGGCGCGACCGGCACCATCGCGCTCGAGGTGCCCGGCGCCGGGCGCTACGAGACGGCGCAGCGGCTCTTCGTGGGTCCCGCGCCGCTGGTGCGGGTGATGGAGCCCACGTCGGGTGCGCCGGGCGCCCGCGTGACACTGCGAGGGAGCCACCTCGGCGCCGACGCGTCGCAGGTCACGGTGGCCTTCGGCGCGACGAACGCGACGGTGGTCAGCGCGGCGCCGTCGGTGCTGGTGGTGACCGTCCCGGAGGGCGCAACGAGCGGGCGCGTGGCGGTGACCGCGGCGGGCGTGGGACCCGTGCTGACGCCGACGGAGTTCCGGGTGATGGCGCCGGTGACGATCGGGCGCGTCGACCCGCGGGCGGGGGACATCGGCGAGCGCATCACCCTCACTGGCACCGGCCTTTCGAGCACCCCTGCGGAGAACACTGTTCAGCTCGGCACCGTCGCCGCCCGGGTGGTCTCCTCGGGCCCGACCGAGCTCGTCGTGGAGGTCCCCGAGGGTGCCCGCTCGGGCAA
>CAIOSS010000250.1 GCA_903860995.1 uncultured delta proteobacterium
CCGTCGATGTCGGTACGCCCATGGACGTAGGCTCAGCCGTCGATGTCGGTACGCCCATGGACGTGGGCCCGCGCATCGACGTGCCGGTCGTGATGGATGTTCCCCGTGTCGACGTGGCGATGGACGTCCCTGTCGACACCGACCGCCGCGACACCGGGACCACCTGCGGGGCGCCCGGCCAGCCCTGCTGCGCGCTGCGCGTCTGCGCGGCAGGGGCCGAGTGCTCGGGCAACCTCATCGGCACCAACACCTGCCGGTCGTGCGGCGGGGCGGGGCAGCCGTGCTGCCAGCGCTCCACGCCCACCTGCGGCGCGTCGCTGACCTGCCGCGGCGAGGTCTGCCAGGCTTGCGGCGAGCCCGGCCAGCCCTGCTGCGGCACCACCTGCGGGACGGGAGCCACCTGCAACTCCGGGCTGTGCACGGCCTGCGGCGGCCCCGGCCAGACCTGCTGCGCCGGGCGCGTGTGCAGCGACGGCAACCAGTGCTCGACCTTCGGCACCCTCTGCCAGGCGTGCGGGGCGGCGGGGCAGACCTGCTGCGGCGGCACCACCTGCGGCGCCGGCCTCGCCTGCCGCTCGGGCTCCTGCCAGGTGTCGCTCTGCGGCAACTCAGGGCAGGCGTGCTGCGCCGGCAGCACCTGCAACACCGCGGCGCTCGCGTGCAACGGCGGGACGTGCGCGCCCTGCGGCGGCAGCAGCGAGCGGTGCTGCTCGGGCAGCGCGTGCAACCCGGGGCTCGCGTGCACGTCCAACACCTGCACCTCGTGCGGCGGGTCGGGCGAGCTGTGCTGCTCGGGCAACAGCTGCGACGTCGGCCTCGGGTGCCTGGGCACCAACCGCTGCGGGGCCTGCGGCAACGTCGGCCAGGCGTGCTGCGCCGGCGGCCGCTGCAACGGCACCTCGCGCTGCCTGCTCAACGCCTGCCGGTAGCTCCTCCGCGCCCTGCGCCCTCGCCGCGGGCCCTCGTGTACCCTCCGGCGCCGTGCGCGCCCTCCGCGGTATGGCCCTCCTCGCGTTGGCCGCCGCCCTCTCGGGCTGCGACGACGCGCCCGCCCCGACCTCCGGCGTCGATGCCGGCACCGACGCGCCCCAGGAGCACCGCATGGACGCCCCCCGCAGCTACGCCGCCGAGCCCTTCACCCCCACCGCGGCGACCCGCGCGTACTGCGGCGCCGACGCCGACGCCGACGCCATCGAGGCCCGCATCACCGCGCTGCTCTCCGCCCTCACGCCCGCCGAGAAGGTCGAGCTCATGTCGGGGCAGATGTTCGGCCTCGTCGAGCGCACCTGGCGGGTGCCCGGCAACGAGGCGCACGGAATCCCCGGCCTTCGCATGCTCGACGGCCCGCGCGGGCTGAGCGCGTTCACCCAGGTGCCGGCCACGGCCTTCCCCGTCGCCATGATGCGCGGCGCCACCTGGGACCCGTCCCTGGAGCGCCGCGTCGGCGAGGCCATCGCGCAGGAGGTGCGCTCCATCGGCGTCGACGTGCTGCTCGCCCCCACGATGAACATCCTCCGCCACCCGCGCTGGGGCCGCGCCCAGGAGACCTACTCCGAGGACACCCACCACATGGGCTCCATGGCCGTGGGCTTCATCGAGGGCGTGCAGTCGCGCGGGGTGATCGCCAGCGCCAAGCACCTCGCGGTCAACAGCATCGAGGACACCCGCCACCGCGTCGATGTGCGCGTCGACGAGCGCACCCTGCGCGAGGTGTACCTCCCCCACTTCCGCCGCGCCGTGGTCGACGCCCGCGTCGGCTCGGTGATGAGCGCGTACAACCAGGTCAACGGCGCGTGGTGCGACCAGAGCGCGCACCTGCTCCGGGACATCCTCCGCGGCGAGTGGGGCTTCGCCGGCTTCGTCGAGTCCGACTGGATCCTCGGCACCCACGGCGACGTCGAGTCGGTGCGCGCGGGCCTGGACATCGAGATGCCCGCCGCGGTGCACTTCGACCGCCTCGCCGACGCCCTGGAGGCCGGGCGCATCACCGAGCGCGAGGTCGACGCCACCGTGCGCCGCATCCTCCGCGCGCAGCTCTGCTACGGCCTCGACGCCCGCGCCCGCGTCACCGACGACCCGACGCAGCGCCTCACGCCCGCCCACCTCGCGCTGGCCCGCGAGGTCGCCCGCCGCGGCATCGTGCTGCTCCGCAACGAGCCCTCCCGCGGGGCGCCCGCGCTGCCCCTCGACGCCGCCGCCCTCCGCCGCCTGGTGGTGCTGGGCCGCAACGCCGACGTCGCCAACCTGGGCGACCGGGGCAGCAGCAACGTGATCGCGGGCGACGTGGTGACGGCGCTGGAGGGCCTGCGCGCCCGCGCCGGGGCGGGGGTCGCGGTGACGCACCTCGCGGGGGCGATCCTCGACGCCGCGGGCCAGCAGGCCGTGCGCGAGGCCGACGCGGTGGTGATCGTGACGGGGCTCCAGGCAGACGACGAGGGCGAGGCGACGGTGGGGGCGGGCGACCGCGACGGCCTCGCGCTGCCGCCCGCGGAGGCGGCGCTCATCCGGGCGGCGGCTGCCCTCAACCCCCGGGCGGTGGTGGTGCTCGAGGGGGGTGCGGCGATCCTCACGAGGGCCTGGCGCGACGAGGTCGCGGCGGTGGTGATGGCGTTCTATCCGGGCGCGATGGGCGGCGCCGCGCTGGCCGACGTGCTCTTCGGCGACGCGGCCCCGTCGGGGCGGCTGCCCTTCTCGATCCCCGAGCGTGAGGCCGACCTGCCGGCCTTCGACAACGCCTCGGAGACGGTGACCTACGGGTACCTCCACGGGTACCGGCACCTCGGGCGCGCCGGCGTCGCGGCGGCGCACGCCTTCGGCAGCGGGCTCACGTACACCACCTTCGGCTACAGCGAGCTCGCGCTCTCGGCGGCGACGGTGCGCACCGGGCAGACCCTCACGGCGACGGTGACGGTGACCAACCGCGGGGCGGTGCGGGCCATCGAGACGGCGCAGCTCTACGTGACGGCCGTGGGCTCGCGGGTGGAGCGGGCGCCGCGTGACCTGCGGGCCTTCGCGCAGGTCGACCTGGCTCCGGGACAGAGCGCGCGGGTGGCGCTGCCGGTGCGCGTGGACGACCTCGCGTACTGGGACGTGGCGACCTCGGCGTGGGTGCTGGAGCCGATCGCGTACGAGGTGATCGTGGCGCACGACGCGGCGGCCGAGGGGCTGCGGGCGACGGTGCGCGCGGAGTGAGCGGTCGCCGCGCCCCGTCGTTGACGCCCGTCCCCGCCGTGCGCTAGCGCTCCACGGGCCCGCCAGGAGACCCATCGACCATGAAGACCGCGCACGCCCGTCGCTTCGCCTCGTTGTGCCTGCTCGCCTCGCTCGGCGCCTGCGATGCCCGCGGCAGCGGCACCGGTCCCGTCGACACCGACGCGGGCAGCACGGACGTCGCCGCGCCTGGCGACCTCGGAACACCCCCGGTCGACGCGGGAACACCCCCGGTCGACGCGGGAACACCCCCTGTCGACGTGGGAATGCCCCCTGGCGATGTGGGAATGCCCCCTGGCGACGCGGGAACGCCCCCTGGCGACGTGGGAACGCCCCTTGTCGACGCGGGAACGCCCCCTGTCGACGCGGGCGGGCTCGCCCGCTACCGACGCACGGCCACCGACGCGATGCTGGTCGAGGCGTGCACGCTGCCGGGCGCGCAGCGGGTACTGATGAACGCGGACGACGAGTCCACCACGCTGATCTCTCCCTTTGCCCTGCGCTTCTTCGGCATCACGGTGCCGCAGAGCCTGGGGATCCAGGTCTACTCCAACGGCTTCCTCAGCCAGATGGCGCTCGATCCGGCGATGCACTTCGTCGGGACCATCCCCAGCGCGAGCCCGCCCAACGGGGTGATCGCGCCCTACTGGGTCGACCTGGTCACCGGGGCCGACGGGGTGTGCGCGGTGGTCGTGGGCAGCGCCCCCATCCGCCGCTGGATCATCCAGTGGAAGAACGCGCATTTCTTCTCCGGGATGGAGACCGCGCCCCGCGCCGGCACCGCCTCCTTCGAGGTGATCTACAACGAGGCCGACGCCTCGATGGACTTCATCTACGAGACCATCACCGGCCAGCCGACGACCGCGCCCACCCGCGCCGCCGTCGGCCTCGAGAGCCCCGACGGCAGCCTCGGCTTCGTGGTGTGCCCCGGCGGTCGCATCGACACCACGCCCCGCGCCCCGGACTGCACCTCGGTCACCACGGGCACCCGCTTCCGCGTGGTTCCGCTGGCCGACTGAGCGCCCTGATGTTCGTCGTCGACATGCTCCCGGCCGACCACGGCGACTGCCTCTGGATCGAGTACGGCCCCGCCGACGCCCCGCGCCGCATCCTGATCGACGGCGGCACCCCGGGCACCTTCCGCCACCTGCGCCCGCGCATCGCCGCGCTGCCTCCCGCGCAGCGCCGCTTCGAGCTCCTGGTGGTCTCGCACATCGACGCCGACCACATCGGCGGCGTCATCGAGCTGCTCGAAGACACCGCCCTCGGCGTGACCTTCGGCGACGTGTGGTTCAACGGCTTCCGCCACCTGCCGGCGCCCGAAGGAACCCGCGGCGCCGTCCAGGGCGAGCGCCTCACCGAGCTCCTGCGCGCCCGCCGCCTCCCCTGGAACGTCGCGTTCCAGGGCGACGCCGTGGTGGTCCCCGCGGAGGGAGCGCTGCCGCGGGTCACCCTCGACGGCGCGATGACCCTCACCCTGCTCTCCCCCCACCGCGCGGGCCTCGAGCGCCTCCGCGGCGCCTGGGAGAAGGAGTGCCGCGACGCTGGCATCGCACCGGGCGCCGTGCGCGCCCGCGACGCCGCTGCCCGGCCTACCCCCAAGCGCCGCAAGCGGGTCGCGCCCGACCTGGAGAAGCTCCTCGACGTGGCCTTCGCCCAGGACGGCGCCGAGGCCAACGGCAGCAGCATCGCGCTCCTCGCCGAGCACGACGGCAAACGCTGCCTGCTCACCGGCGACGCCTACCCCGGCGTGCTGCTGGAGTCCTTCGAGCGCCTCTTCGCCGAGCGCGGCCACGGCCCGCTGCGCCTCGACGCGATGAAGGTCTCCCACCACGGGAGCCGCGGCAACACCACCTGGCCCCTGCTCTACCGCATCGAGTGCGGGCGCTACCTCTTCAGCACCGACGGCGGCTCCTTCGATCACCCCGACGACGAGTGCGTCGCGCGCGTCATCGCCCACGGCGGCCCCGCCGCGGCGCTGTGCTTCAACTACCGCGGCGAGCGCACCGAGCACTGGGCCGACCCGGCCCTGGCGCGCTCGCTGGGCTACACCGCGACGTACCCCGCCGCCGAGGGCGCCGGCCTGCGGGTGGAGCTGTGACCCCGTGACCAAGCGCGCCCTCTGCATCGGCGTCAACCGCTTCACCGACCGCGAGCTCCCGCCGCTCCGCGGGGCGGTCAACGACGCGCGCACCCTGTCGCTCGTGCTCATGCGCGACTTCGGCTTCGAGCCCCGCGACGTGCTGGTGCTCACCGACGCGCAGGCCACCAAGTCCGCGGTGCTCGCCGCCCTCGGGGCGCTGCTCGACGGCGCGCGCCCGGGCGACGACCTCGTGCTCTTCGCCTCGACCCACGGCTCGCACGTGCCCGACCAGGACGGCGACGAGGACGACGGCTACGACGAGGTGCTCGTCGCCCACGACCACGACTGGGAGCGCGCGGTGCTCACCGACGACGAGCTCGCCCGGGCGCTGGCGCGGGTGCCCGACGGCGCGCGGCTCGCCGCCATCTGGGACACCTGCCACGCCGGGACCATGCAGGACACCGCGTCGGCGAGCTACCGCACCCGGGCCGTGGCGCGCGACGAGGGCCTGGCGGAGGGCGTCGAGCTGCTGGGCCCGCGGTACGTCCCGCTGCCCGATCGCTACGACGTGGCCCGCGGCGCGAAGGCCACGCGACGGCCCCCGGCGAAGAAGCCGCCGAAGAAGCGCAAGCCCGCCGCGGGGGCGGCGCACGGCGCGCTGGGGGCGCTGGTGCACGACGGCTTTCCCGCGGTGTCGCTGGGCGGGTGCGCCGACGAGCAGACCTCCTCGGACGCCAGCTTCGGGGGCATCCACGAGGGGGCGTTCTCGCACGCGCTGCTCGACGTGCTGCGCCGCACCCGCGACGACCTCACCTGGGAGCAGCTCCACGCGCGCACGAAGTCCCTGATGACCCGGCTGGGGATCAAGCAGACGCCGCAGATCCACGTGCCGAAGGGGATGGCCGACGCGCCGGCCTTCGGGGGGCGGCGGGGGCGGACGGTAGGGCCCTCCGCGGGGGCAGAGCTGGCGGCGGTCGAGCGGGAGATCGCGGCGCACGAGCAGGCGGGCCGCTGGGCCGAGGCGGTGGCGGCGTGCTGGCGGCGCGTGGCGCTGGTGCCCGGCGCGGCGGAGAAGGTGCGCACGATCGAGCATGTGGTGAGCATCCACCGCGTGGTGCTGCGCGACGAGGCGGCGGCGCGGCGGGCGACGGAGGAGGTGCTGCGCATCGACCCCGGGCACGCCGGGGCGCGGGCGTACCTGGGCGCCGTGCGTTGAAGGGCGACGCTGCCGCGGAGCGCGCGCAGGGGAATTTGGGGGTATAGAGAGGCGCGATGAAGGAGTCCCCCGAGGTGCAGGCGCAGGTGGCCCAGCTAGAACAGCTCGTCGAGCGCGACCGCGACCACAACTGCGGCGGCTTCGGGGTGCACCACGTGTGCGTGAAGGTCGACGCGGTGGCGCGGCTGCCGACGCGCTTCGGGGACTTCCAGATCGTGGCCTTCTGGAACAACCGCGACAACAAGGAGCACATCGCCCTGGTGCACGGCGACGTCATCGGCGCGGCCGACGTCCCGACGCGGCTGCACTCCGAGTGCCTCACGGGCGACGCGCTGGGCTCCCTGCGCTGCGACTGCCGCGACCAGCTGGAGACGGCGCTGCGGGCGCTCGCCTCCATGGAGCGCGGCGTGCTGCTCTACCTCCGCCAGGAGGGCCGGGGCATCGGGCTGGTCAACAAGGTGCGCGCGTACGCCCTGCAGGAGCAGGGGCTCGACACGGTCGACGCCAACCGGGCGCTCGGGTTTCGCGACGACGAGCGCGACTACGCCATCGCCGCGCACATGCTCCAGAGCCTCGGGGTGCGATCGATCCAGCTGATGACCAACAACCCCGACAAGATCCGACAGCTGCAGGCGCACAACATCACCGTGAGCGGTCGGCTGCCGCACGTGATGGCCCCCAACGAGCACAACCGCTTCTACCTGGAGACGAAGGCCGCGCGGTCGGGGCACTTCATCGACCTCGACCCGAGCGAGCGCCTGCCCGAGCAGGACGACCCCGTCGTCGTCGAGGGCGACCGCAAGAGCGATCCGCAGGGCTGAAGAGGGAGGGAGGGGGCCCATGGGCCTCACCGCCCCGGGCGACGATCGCGCCCGGGGAGGGTGAAGGCAGCGGGCGCTAGCGGATCAGGGGACGCAGGTGGTCGAGCGGACGGTCATCACGCTCTGCGAGCTCGCGGTGGCGAGCGTGTCGTAGCCGGGGGGCGACGAGGTGATCTGCGAGTGCACCGTCTGCGACCAGTTGGAGAGCGACGAGTTCGACGAGCCCGCCATCACCGGGTGCGCCGTGTTGGTCACCACCACGGCGTCGAGGCTCAGGCCGCCGACGCCCGCGAAGGTGCCGATGGGCACGAGCTGGCTGTACCCGCGGAAGGTGCCGCCGAACTGGCCGTCCACGTAGAGGGCGGTGCCCGGACCGTCGAGCAGCCAGGTCCAGGTGGCGCGGCGGACGGTGATGCCCTGCGTGTGGCCCATCATGTGGAGCCCGGTGAGGGCGATGCGGCCGTTGACGGCGGGCGCCCAGGTGGCGCGCGTGTCGACCGTGGTCTGGTAGTTGGCCGCCGAGGCGCCCTCCCCCATGAAGATGAGTTGGTACACCTGGAACTGCGCCGGCGTCATCGCGCGCCACTGCGCGTCGGTCACCGTGTCGACGGTGGTGCCCGCCGGGAGGTACGGCAGGATGGTCGACCCCGCCACGCCGATGGAGAGCACCCGCCGGGCGCCGCTGTTGCAGCGCAGGGCGCAGACGCCGGCCGTGCAGGTGCCGCTCGCGCACACGGTGCCGCAGGTGCCGCAGTGGCTGGCGCTGGTGGCGAGGTTGACCTCGCAGCCGTTGGCCGGGTTGCCGTCGCAGTCGCCGAAGCCCGCGGCGCAGCTCCCGATGCGGCAGGCGCCCGCCACGCAGGCGGGCGTGGCGTTGGGCAGCGAGCAGGTCGTCCCGCAGGCGCCGCAGCTGGTCACGGTGGTCTGGGTGTTCACCTCGCAGCCGTCACCGGCGGCGCGGTTGCAGTCGGCGAAGCCCGCCTGGCACACGAACGAGCACACGCCCGCCGCGCAGGCCCCGAAGGCGTTCGCGGGCACCGTGCAGACCCGGCCGCACATCCCGCAGTTGGCCGGGTCGATGGCGACCGTGGTGCACGCGCCCGCGCACACGGTCTGCGACGCCGCGCAGCCCGCCGCGCAGGCGCCTGCGGTGCACACCTGCCCCGCGGCGCACGCGCGCCCGCACAGCCCGCAGTGGGCCCGGTCGGTGAGCAGGTCGCGGCACACGTTGGAGCACGCCGTCTGCCCCGGACCGCACGAGACCACGCAGGCCCCGGCGGTGCACACCTCGCCCGCGCCGCACGAGCGGCCGCAGGCGCCGCAGTTGGCCCGGTCGGTCGCCGTGTCGCGGCAGACGCCCGAGCACGCCGTGAGCCCCGTGCTGCACGACACCACGCAGGCGCTGCCCACGCAGACCGTGCCCGATGCGCAGGCGACCCCGCACGCGCCGCAGTTCAGGCGGTCGGTGGTGGTGTCGCGGCAGGTCGCGCCGCAGCTCGTGAGCCCCGCGGCGCACGAGAGCTCGCACGCCCCGGCGTTGCAGATCTGGCCCGCTGCGCAGGTGTTTCCGCAGGTGCCGCAGTTGCCGCGGTCGGTCTGCAGGTCGCGGCAGGTGCCGCCGCAGCTGTTGAGGCCCGCGGCGCAGGACAGCTCGCACACGCCCGCGGCGCAGATGCGCCCGGCGGCGCAGGCGTTGGCGCAGGCGCCGCAGTTGAGCCGGTCGTTGTTGAGGTCGCGGCAGGAGCCGGCGCAGTTGGTCTGCCCCGTGCTGCACGACACCTCGCAGGCGCCCGCCACGCAGGCCTGGCCGCCGGTGCACGCGTTGGCGCAGGCGCCGCAGTTGAGCCGGTCGGTCTGGAGGTCACGACACACGCCCGAGCAGGTCGCGAGCCCGGTGCCGCACGACACCTCGCAGCTCCCCGCGGCGCACACCTGGCCGGCCGGGCATGCCGTCCCGCACGCGCCGCAGTTGGCCCGGTCGGTGAGCAGGTCGCGGCAGGTGCTGGTGCAGGCCGTCTGGCCCATGAGGCACGAGACCTCGCACACGCCCGCGTTGCAGACCTGACCCGTCGCGCAGGTCGTCCCGCACGCGCCGCAGTGGGCCCGGTCGGTCTGGAGGTCGCGGCAGGTGCCGGTGCAGTTGGAGAGGCCCGTCAGGCACGACACGGCGCAGGCGCCGCCGGCGCACACCTGGCCCGCGGGGCACACGGTGTCACACGCGCCGCAGTGGGCGCGGTCGGTCTGCAGGTCGCGGCACAGCCCGCCGCAGGTGGTGAGCCCGGAGAGGCACGACACCTCGCACGAGCCGCCCGCGCAGACCTGGCCCGCGGGGCACGCGGTGCCGCACGCGCCGCAGTGGGCGCGGTCGGTCTGCAGGTCGCGGCAGACGCCCGCGCAGGTCGCGAGCCCGGTGCCGCACGACACCTCGCAGGCGCCCGCGTTGCACACCTGGCCGCCGGGGCACGCGGCGCCGCACGCGCCGCAGTGGTTGCGGTCGGTCTGGAGGTCGCGGCAGGCGCCCGAGCACACGCTCTGGCCGGCGAGGCACGAGACCTCGCAAGCGCCCGCGTTGCACACCTGGCCGTTGGGGCACACCGCGCTGCACGCGCCGCAGTTGAGGCGGTCGGTGCGGGTGTCCGCGCAGTAGCGCTGGCCCGTCCCGGCGTCGCTCGCGCCGGCGTCACCGGCGCCGCCGCAGAGGGCGAGGGAGGCGCCGCACTCGAGGCCGCAGACGCCCATCCCGCAGACCTGACCCGCCGCGCAGGTGTTGCCGCAGGCGCCGCAGTGGGTGCGGTCGGTGGAGAGGGTCACGCACGCGCCGCCGCAGGCCTGCTGGCCCGTGGGGCAGCCGATCTGGCAGCTGCCGGCGACGCACACCTGCGAGCCCGGGCAGGCGTTGCCGCAGGTGCCGCAGTTCTCGCGGCTGGCCTGGAGGTCGAGGCAGCGTCCGCCGCACGCCGACTCGTTGGCCGCGCAGCGCGGGCCGAGGTCGGTGCCGACGTCCGCGGCCGCGTCGGGGCCGCCGACGACGGAGTTGCCGTCGGTACAGCCCGCGACCGCGGCCCACGCCAGGAGCGTGAGCCAGAGCGGAAGCCCGCTCGATCTTGTTCGTTGAAACATTGGGAATGTCCTCTGGAATACGTCGGCGAAGAATGCACCCGCGCCCCGTGCGTGCGTGCCAGGGGAGCATATGTCTCACGGCCCTGGCCCCTGATCCAAGAGACCGCCGACGGGCGTCATGGCTGGCGCTGCGGCGGGTACGATGCGCGCATGAGCGAGGGTCTCGACCTGCCTCCCGCCGACCGGGGTGAAGCGCTGTCCGAGGAGCAAAGGCTGGCGCGCTTCGACGCCGCGATGCCGCAGGTGCGCGCGGTGCTGGCCGGGGAGGCCGACGCGGTGGCGCTTCAGGCCACGCTGGCGTGCCTGCTGTGGGAGGTGTTCACGCAGGCGAGCTGGTGCGGGTTCTACCGGCGGGTGGGGGAGTCGGCGCTGGCCGTGGGGCCGTACCAGGGCCCGATGGGCTGCCTGCGCATCGACTTCGCGCGGGGCGTGTGCGGGGCGGCGGCGCGCACCGGGGAGACGCAGCTCGTGCCGGACGTAGAGGCCTTCCCGGGGCACATCGCCTGCGACGGGGCGACGCGCTCCGAGCTCGTGGTGCCGGTGCGCGACGGCGCCGGGCGGGTGCGCGCGGTGCTCGACCTGGACTCACACCGGGAGGCGGCGTTCAGCGAGGCGGAGGCCCGGCGGCTGGAGGCGCTGCTCGACGAGGTGTTCGCGAGGCGCGCGGGGGTGGTGTGGTGAGCGGCGCGCGGCGGCCGGTCAGCCGTCGCTCATCTCGCCGAGGATGATCTGCACGCTGGTCGAGGAGGGACTGCCCGGCGGGACCATCCGCAGGTACTCGATGTACAGCCGCCGCGCTTCGGTGGGGTTGCTCCCGCGCTCGAGGTCGGCGAGCTGCCGCGTGCCCTGCACGAACCAGCTCGGGGTCGGGTTGAGCCCCGCGCCGAGCGCGCGCACCTGAAGGAGCGCCGCCCGCGCCTCGCCCGCGCGCCCCGCGTCGCCGAGCAGCCGGCCCAGGTTGTAGAACCAGTCGCCGTGCCGCGGGTCGTGCGAGACGGCGATCTGGTAGAGCCGGATGGCGTCGTCGCGGCGGCCGAGGGCGTCGTCGATGTCGGCCCAGGTCGCGTAGGCGTCCCAGAAGGTCTGGTCGAGCTGCGTCGCGCGGTTGATGTCGACGAGCGCCTGCGCCGCCGCGCCCTGGCGCACCCTGATCTCCGCGCGCACCCAGTAGCCGCGCGGAAACGACGGGTCGAGCTGGATGGACTCCTCCGCCAGCTGGATCGCCCGCACGATGTCCCCGGAGCGCCGGTGCGCCTCCGCCGCGAAGGCCTTGAACTCCGCCCGCAGCGGGTTGAGCTCGATGGCGCGGTCGAGGTAGTGCACCGAGTCGACGTAGTTGCCCGCGCCCAGGCGCGCGCGGCCCATGAGGTACTGCGCCTCGGCGTTGGTCGGCTGGCTGACCACCACCGATCGCAGCATCTGGTCGGCGTCGCCGAAGTTGCCCAGCGCGACGAGGGTCGCCGCCACGCGGTTGATGAGCTCGGGGTTGGTGGGGTCGCGCGCCAGGGCCTCGCGGAAGGTCGCCAGGGCCTCCGGGAGCTCGCCGCGGGCCTCCGCGAGCCGGCCGCGCGCGAGGGCGAGGCCGGGGTAGTCGGGGTCGATGCGGGCCACGGTGTCGAGCTGCCGGGTGGCGTCGTCGAGGCGCTGCATGCGGCGGTACACGTCGCCGAGGGCGTAGTGGGCGCGCACGTCTTCGGGGTCGCGCTGGAGGGCGACGCGCAGCTCCTGCTCGGCGCCGTTGACGTCGCCGCGGGCGAGGCGCCCGTGGGCGAGCGCGCGGTGGATGGCCGCGTTGTCGGGCACCCGCGCGCGGGCCTCGACGAGCACCTGGTCGGCGGCGTCGTTGCGCTGCATCGCAATGAGCAGCTCGGAGAGCGAGACGTACGCGTCGAGGTTGTCGGGCTGCAGCCGGATGGCCTCGCGGAACGACTGCTGCGCCAGCGAGCGCTGGTCGTTGGTGGCGGCGAGCGAGCGCCCGAGCCAGTAGTGGAGCCGCCCGTCGTTGGGGTGCTCCTGCACCGCGGGCTCGAGCGCCGCCTTGGCGTCCGCGGGCTGGTTGAGCGACAGCGTCGACTGGGCGATGCCGATGATGGCGTCGAGGTTCTGGGGGTCGGCGCTGTGGGCGTTGCGGAAGCGAGCCTGCGCGTCGGTGAAGTTCCCCTGGCGGTACAGGATCGACCCGATGCCCACCAGCGCCGTCGCGCTGCGGGGCTCGAGCTCGAGGGCCCGCTGGAAGCGCGTCTGCGCCACGGTCACCCGGTCGCGCGACATCTCGATCTGGCCGGCCACCACGCAGGCGTCGGCGCGCTCGGTCGGCGACGCGTAGCTCACCGCCGAGCCGCGGGCGGGGGTGCCCACCAGGTCTTGCAGCAGCGAGAGCGCGCGGGCCTGGCCCTCCTCGCGCTGCCCCACGATGCGCGCCAGCATCACGCGCGCGCCGGGGTGGTGCGCCTCGTGCTGGAGGGTCTCCTCGGCCATGCGCCGCGCCGCGGCCACGTCGCCGGTCGCGTAGAACGCCTGCGCCAGCAGGTAGCGGGAGCGCGCGGTGGGGTGCCGCTGCCGGCCCGCGGTGGCGTAGCGCAGCCACTGGGCGTTGTCGTTGAGCGCCGCCGCGGCCATCGTCGCGAGGTCGCGCCCGTTGGGGTCGTTGCGGGCGAGGCGCAGGGCCTCCCGGGGGTTGCCCCGGGCCAGCGCGTCGGAGGCCTTCGCCAGCGCCAGGAACTGCATCCCCGGCGGCGCCTCCGCGAGCTCCGCGAGGAGCGTGCGCGCGCGGCCGGTGCGCGACGGGTCGGCCCCGAAGCGCAGCACCACGAGGTTGTTGGCGTAGACGATGTACGCCTTGAGCTCGCGCTCCTTCGGCACCCGCGAGAGCGCCTGCTCGACCCGGCGCAGGCCCGCGATGGCGCGGTCGTAGGTGTCGTGCTCCATCAGCCGGTCGACGTACTGGATCGCCCGCGTCGCCGCTGCGTGCCGCTCGGGCCCGTGGAGCTGCTCGTCGAACCAGTTCTTCCCGAAGGCGCCGTACTCCGTGGTCGCGAGCGCCGCACCGCCCAGCACGCCGACGCCCAGCAAGCCGAGGGTGCCGTAGAGGGCGTACTGCATCCACGGGCGCCGGGGCCCGTCGCTCTCCGCGGCCTTGCGCACCTCCTTCTTCGCCGGCGTCACCTTCTTGGGCGACGGCGCTGGAGTGCTCTGGGCGCCCGGGTCGGCGTACCCGCGGCCCGCGGCCCCGGGGAGGGCGTCGAACTCCTGCCCGAAGTCCAGCCCCTGGCCCTGGCCCTGGCCCTGCGGCGGGAAGGGATTACCCTGGAAGGTATTCACCGCCGGCCCGCTCGGGGGCATCGGCTGGCCGATGACGTCCCCGAGGTCGAGCTCGCCGTAGTTCACGCCGCCGTGGCCGAAGCCGCGGTCGTTGCGGTCGTCCATGGACACCGCGTACTCCTCGCGCACGGCGTTGGGGCTGGGGGCCCGCACCGACGGCAGCGCGGCGTCTCCGGCGAGGGACGGGAGGTCGTCGGAGTCGGTCATCGTGAACGAGCGGCGCTCGACGTTGACGCGCCCGAGCACCGCCTGCCGCGGGTGGCTGACCGGCATGTCGGGCTCGAGCCCTGGCAGCTCTGCGGAGCCCATCGGCAGCTCCGCTGCGCCCATCGGGAGACCGGCCGCGTTCATCGGGAGACCGGCCGCGTTCATCGGGAGACCGGCCGCCATCTGGGGGAGGCCTGCTGCGATCTGCGGGAGACCGGCCGCCATCTGGGGGAGGCCTGCTGCGACCTGCGGGAGACCGGCGGACACCTGCGGGAGACCGACATTGCCTTGGTAGACTGCGGGCAGACCCGCGACCGGCACGGGCAGCCCGGCGGAGAGGGCCGGGAGGCCCACTTCTTCGGGGGGAATGGCCCGCGGGGACGGTCGCCCGGTGACGGCCTGGATGTCCGGGCGCAGCTCGGGGAGCATCGTCAGCGTGGCCTTGACGTTGGTTCCGAGCGGGGGCGCGCCCGGGACACCGGCCAAGGGGGGCACGGCCGCGCGGCGACGGGCCTCGGGCTCGGCGGGCGTCGGGAGGCCGACATCGGCGACGGACATCGGCAGGTCGACCGAGAGTTCCCAGCTAGAGTCGTTGGAGCCGGGGAGGAGATCGGGCGGCGGCGCGGGGGTGCCGCCGAGGAGCTCGGCGGCGAGGTCGGCGGGCACATCCGGGCGCGCGACCCGGCCCGGCGCGCCGGGCATCGGGAGGGCGACGGGGCGGGCTCCGTCAGGGGGGGGCAGCGCCCCCGAGAAGCCGATGGTCTCCGGGCGCTTGACCACGAAGGTGGTCTGGCACTTCGGGCATCGCATGGTCATCCCGTTGCGAGGCACACGACGCTCGTCGAGCTCGAAGGGGTTCTGGCAGCCTGGGCATCGGACCTCAAACATCGCTCACCATCCACCGCCCGTCGTGCGGGCTCTCGTTGCGGGACCGACGATGCGCCGACTAGCGCATCACGCGGTTGCGCCCTCCCTGCCTCGCCCGATATAGCGCCTCATCTGCGCGCTGGAACAACTTCTCCGCGTCGGGGGCGTTCTCCGGAAACGCCGCCACGCCGATGGAGATGCCCGGCCGCAGCGTCACGCCCTCCCGTGCGTACTCGTGCCGGTTGACCGCCGCGTGGATCTCCTCCGCCAGCACGAACGCCCGGTCTTGATCGTGGTCGGGCAGCAGCGCGCAGAATTCATCCCCCCCGAAGCGCGACCCGATGCCCCGATCGCCCAGCACCGACCCGATGACACGCCCCGTCTCGCCGATGGTGTACGCCCCGAAGAGGTGGCCGTGCCGGTCGTTGATGGCCTTGATGCCGTCCATGTCCATCACCAGGAGGGCGATGCTGCGACCGTGTGCGGTCGCCGCCGCGAGGCTCTTGGAGAGCTCCATGTCGAAGCGCCGGCGCACGAAGAGCCCCGAGAGGTCGTCGATGTGCAGCAGCCGCTCGAGGTGCTCGTCGTAGGCCTGGTCGAGCGGGTCTTGCATCTCGAAGCGCAGGATGGTGCGCCCCAGGGTGATGCGGTCGCCGTGCGCCAGCCGCCCCTCGGCGCTGCGCACGCCGTTGACCTGCGAGCCGTTGGTGCTCCCGAGGTCGACGAGCACCCACGCGTCGCCGCGGTCTTCGATGCGCGCGTGCCGCCAGGAGACCCCGGCGTCGGGGAGCACCACCTCGCAGGTGGGGTCGCGCCCGAGGCTCGCGTTGCCCGACAGCCGCGCCCGCGCCCCGACGGCCCCACCGGACATCACCACCACCGACGGGCGCCGGGCGTCCTTGATGGCGTGGTGCAGCTCGTCGCGGATGGAGCGCCCGTCCTCCAGGGGGATGGTACGCAGCGACTCCGGCGTGCCGCTGGCCACGCGGTCGACCACCGTGTCGCGCGGCGAGGAGGCACTTCGGGCTGGGGCACCGGGGGTTCGGCGCTCGTCGGGCATCGTCACCTCCCGGGACCGTACCACCCCTCCGTGGACGGCTGCATCCCCGATCTCACGATCGGCTATCGTGGCGTACAGAATCGATGACGACGACGATCCACGTGCGCACGCCGACCGGGGTGCGCCAGACCTCCGACCTGGGGGAGGTGCGCGACCTGCTGGAGCGGGAGGAGACCTTCTGGATCGACACCAGCAGCATCGACGCGCCCCTGCACGCGCTGCTGACCGACGTGTTGAAGCTGCACCCGCTCGCGGTGGAGGACATCCTCCTCGACCGGCCGGGGCCGAAGGTCGAGGACTACGGCGAGTACCTCTACATGGTGATCCACGGGGTGGTGTGCTCGGGCACCGACGTCGAGCGGGCGGGCACCGTGGAGCTCGACCTTGTGCTCTC